>JAHJLN010000118.1 GCA_018821715.1 Pseudomonadota bacterium
ACACGGTCACAAGATAAATTAATACCACCCACTGGATGGTTTGAATATCGGTTTTCAACTCCTGAAGCATATAGGGAAGCGCAACATTGACAATACTGGAATCCAGGGTTGACATGAAAATTGAAACGGCAACCAGGAAAAAAATTTTCCATTTTGTTTCGTACTTACGGGGCATAACTTAATTCCATTCTTTTAGTTCTCAAAAGATTATGTTATATCAAGTCAATTGACAAGAAAAATTAAACCGTAAGAGGGACTATGGCCGTTGTTAATGATGTTGTCTTGATATATCTTGAAGATACGCCTGTATCTTTTGCAAGAATTGAAAGTCTCCTGCCGGATGCTAAAAAGGACTGGTATCATATTAAACTTCTCATGCTTCAGATTCCCATGCAGGTGGTCACGTGGATTCTAAAAGATGAATATATTAATGGCCAAGAGTTTCATATGAACGGCAAAAAAATGAAAATGGAAAAGGTTAAAAGCCCTGAAGAGGACCTGCCTTTATCCAAACCTGCACCCTCTTCAGATAAAAAAGCCCCTGAAAATATGGATTCCAAAAAAAAGAACCCCACCAACATTATTTCTTTTTTAGACTTAAAAAAAAATCATGCCCCTGAATCCGGATAAAATTTTATCTGCATCAAGAAGAACCGATATCCCTGCCTTTTACATGGACTGGTTCATGGATCATATCAATCTCGGGTTTTTCAATGTCCAAAACCCTTACACAAAGACCATTCAAAAAGTCGATATATCAAAGGATACCATTCATTCAATCGTCTTCTGGTCAAAAAACTATGACGCCTTTATCACGGCAAAAGCAGGAGAAAAACTCAAAAGCATGGGATTTAACCTGTATTTTAATTTTTCAATCAACACTGAATCCGCTTTGCTTGAACCGAACCTGCCACCTTTAAAAAAAAGGCTTGAACAATTAAAAAGGCTTGCCAAAATTTTTGGGCCGCAGAATATTTCCTGGCGGTTTGATCCCATTTGCTTCTATGAAACCTGCGGCAAGGCCTCGAACAATCTTTCCGGTTTTCCCATCATCGCACAGGCAGCTTCAAAACTTGGCATTAAAAAATGTGTTACCAGTTTTTTTGACACTTACGCCAAAATCCAGAAAAGACTTGATTTGTTATTTCAAAAAAACCGTCAAACACTTTTATTTTCTGATCCGTCCATGGATAAAAAAAGGCAGGTGATTCTTCGAATGGAAAAACATCTGGCAACAACCGGCATATCGCTTTACCTGTGTTGTGAGAAAGAACTGTTCTCAACGCTTGACGTCAATACAAAGGTGAGGCAAAATTCATGTATTGACGGCAGGCTGTTAAAAGCGCTTTTCAAAGGAAATCCTGAAATTAAAAAGGATTACGGCCAGCGCTCAAAAAAAGGATGTTGCTGCACAAAGGCCATTGATATCGGATCATATGACGCGCATCCGTGTTTTCACAATTGTCTTTTTTGCTATGCAGCGCCTGATATTGACAACACCTTGAAAAAGCATAAAATTCAATGAAAATTAAAGCGTTAAACATTGATGGAAGAACATTTTTAGCCCCCCTTGCAGGCATTACCAACCTGCCCTTTCGACTGCTGGTAAAACAATGCGGCTGCGCAGTGGTCTGTTCTGAAATGATCAGTGCCAAAGGACTTTTTTATAATTCAAAAAAAACCCTGGGCCTTTTATCCTCAAAGAAAGAAGAGCAGCCCCTGTCGGTTCAATTGTTCGGCTCTGATCCCCATTCCATGGCAAATGCAGCAAAAGTTGTAACAGATCTTAAGATTGCCGATATCATTGATCTTAATTTTGGGTGCAGCGTAAAAAAGGTTGTAAAACAGGGCGCCGGGGTGGCATTGATGAAAGAGCCCGAACTAAGCAAAGCCATTTTAACAGCTGTTCGAAAGGCAACCTTACTGCCGCTGACCATAAAAATCAGATCCGGCTGGGATTATTCCGGACATCAGGCATTTAAAATTGCTCAAATCGCCCAGGATTCAGGTGTGGATGCCATTGTCATTCATCCCAGGACTGCCGGCCAGGGATTTAAGGGCAAGGCCGACTGGGAGTTGATCAAAAAAGTAAAGCAGCAATTGACTATTCCGGTTATCGGCAATGGAGATATTAATCGTGTTGAAGATGCGCATAAGATGATCACACTTACCGGATGCGATGCCGTCATGGTTGGGCGTGCCGCCATGGCCAATCCCTTTATCCTTTCCCAGATCGATGATTTTCTTGAAACCGGATCTTATCAAATCCCTTCAGATTACGATATCTTCAGAGCAATGGAGTCCCTGACCCGTATGTATGTGGCTTATTTTGGGGAAAAGCCTGCCTGTAAAATGCTTCGGGGCAGGCTTTCCTGGTTTGTAAGAGGAATGAAGGGATGTTCTGCCTTCAGGAAAAATCTTTGTGACATCCATTCAAAGGATCATGCACTGGCGCTGATCAAAGATTTTGAAACCGTAACACAATAAGCGTTTATCCTTTTTCATACACAGCTGTTGCAATGGAGCTGACCCCGCCTCTGGGGGTAAATTCGCCGGTGACTTCCATTTTCAGTGGTCTTAAAACAAGAACCAGGTCATCAAGAATCTTGTTGACCACATGCTCATAAAACATACCAACATTTCTATATTGCAACAAATAGTATTTTAATGATTTAAGTTCTACAATGGTCCCATCCGGTCTGTACCGTATGGTAATGCAACCATTATCCGGCAGGCCGGTCATTGGGCATACCGATGTATATTCCGGCTGTTTTATGGTGATATCAATGCTCCGCTTTGATTTATAGGCATAGGGAATGGGTTCTAAAAGATCGGTTTTCACAATACCTGGATCTTCAATTTTATAATTGGTCTTATAAGTTTTATTTTCAATCATGTAAATTTTATCCTCATTTTTCATAATTATTATTCGACAATGCCTTTTATCATAAACAAAATTATGTTTCAAATGAATAAAACAGCGAAAAGGCGCATCTGTGTCGCCATTTGAAAAATCGTAAAAAAAGCTTGACAAAAATCTGTAAAGAAAGGATATATACCGTACCGTAGTATTTTGTACGCATTAAAGAATGTTTCAAAACTTTCTTTAAAAATCAATGGGTTGAAAATTATAGTATTTTTTGTCAATTTTGGTGTGACCATTTTTGGCATTATTAAATAGTCCAAGGAGGATACGAACCAAATGAACGATTTTTTACAAAGCCTTCGCAATGGCCAGGCTGAAAAACCACGCACACCAAAAACACGCAAAAATTTTGACAATTCCTATCATTATACCAGCAGCCCCAGGTTTCAGCCGTATGGCGGCGGATACCAGAGCAACAGAAACCAGCATATGAAAAGGCCGGCTGCTCCGCACCAGGCCGGGAATCAACTGCCGATGGATGAAGCGTCAACAACAGCCATGCTGGCAGAAGCCATCGAGAATTTAGGCAACCATATTGAGACCCTGACAAATAATCAGGATTACCTGATCAGTGTCCAGGAACGAACCGCAGATATGTTAGAGCGTCAGGCCATTGCCATAGAAAGGATTGTAGATCATCTGAATATCGCTCCCCGACAGGAAACAGAACCTGCCAAAGGTAATGACCTGGAAAAAACCTTTGAACATCATTATGTCACCTCCCAAAAACCGGAAATTGATATAGCTGATCCGGTTGAAACAATAGATCCGGTTGAAACCATAGATCCGGTTGAAACTGTCGCGCCCGTTGAAACTGTCGCACCTGCAAGGCCGGTCATCAGGAAAAGAAAAAAAATAGTGGCAAAAAGTTCTGAAAAGACAGACTCAACCGACACCAAACTTCTCAGCCGTGAAACCGTCATGGGCATTATCCACACCATGCGCTCAGAGGGGGCCACCTTTGATCAGGTTGCCAGCCGTTTAGTCGAGTTGGGGCAACCCACGTTCTCCGGCCGTGGAGAATGGCATGCACAGACGATTCACAGGCTTTGCAATAAAAAATAAGCTCTTCTTGATTTTATAAATAAACAGCAGGCAAAAAAAAATTTGTCTGCTGTTTATTTTTTTATTAAGGCCATGTATTCTTCCCATTCAGTGGGAAGAAGCTGATTTTTTTTTGTATTGCACTCTTTACAGCAGGGCACAAGATTAAACTTTTCTGATTTCCCGCCACGGGCTAAAGGGATCATATGGTCCATGGTTAATTCTTTTGGAAGAAAATTGTGCCGGCAATAATGACAGATTCCCAAAGACCGTTTTCGCTTCCACCATTGACTGGAACGCAGTTTTCTTGCTTTGTCCCTTTCTTTTTTCAAGAAGGTTTCGTCTATAGCCGGGAAAAACTGATTCATTAAATTAATACCCGAACTCGTTCAACATCCTTCCATTGTCGACCCAGTTCTTTGTTACTTTTACAAACAGCTTTAACAGCACTTTTTGCCCGGTCATCTTTTCAATGTCTTTTCTTGCCTTTTCACCGATCTGTGACAGCATGGACCCTCTTTTTCCAATAATGATGCCTTTTTGAGAATCTCTTACCACATGAATACTGGCATGGATTACGATCAGCTTTTTTTCAACTTCAAAGGAATCCACAGTAACTGCGCTTGAATAAGGAATTTCCATCCCTGTCAATCGAAATACTTTTTCTCTTATAATCTCTTTTACCATAAACTTTTCAGACACATCCGTAAATGTCTCTTCAGGAAACAACCTGGGACCGATTTCCAGCAACGGCTCAATTTCTTCAAGAACATTTTTCACCTGGATATTTTTTTGGGCTGACATCGGAATAATGGCTTTAAATTCATGCAATGCCTGGAATTCTTCAACAAGCGTAAAGACATCTGCCTTTTTTACCAGATCAATTTTATTCAACCCAAGAATTATCGGTTTGGGTGTTTTTTTCAATTGCGCCAGAATCAGTTTTTCTGCTGAATAATTTCTAGCCGCCACATCCACCATAAACAGGATCACATCCACATCTTCCAGTGCCTGCATGGCTTGGTCAACAATTCTTTTGTTTAACAGGTTACTGCTCTTATGTATCCCCGGCGTATCAATAAAAATTATCTGGGATGACGGTGTGTTGACAATACCAAGAATCCTGTCCCGGGTTGTCTGAGGTTTTTTTGAGGTAATGGAAATTTTCTGGCCCAGCACCTGGTTTAGCAAGGTTGATTTTCCTGCGTTGGGAGCACCGATGATGCCGACAAATCCTGATCGGATATCTTTTTCATCTTTGTTCATCATTATCTCCACCCGTTAAATTTTTAATTTCTTCTAAAACCGTATCTCTTCCCTGTTTTGTCTTGGTTGAAAAAAGGATAACGCTGTCGTTTTCCCGATTCAACTGAGAACAAATGGCGGACTGCCTTTTTGCCTGATTTGTTTTTGACAATTTATCAGATTTTGTTAAAATCACAAGATAGGGTATCCCATGGGATTCCAGCCATTCCACCATATCAAACTCTTCTTTTTGAGGGTCTCTTCTGATATCTATCAGTAAAATCAACCCCAGAAGATTTTGACGATTGGAAAGATACAGGTTAATCATCGGCTGCCATTGGGACCGAATTTTTTTTGATACCTTGGCATAACCATACCCTGGAAGATCCACAAAAGAAAGCATTTCATTGATTAAAAAAAAATTGATGAGCTGTGTGCAGCCCGGTTTTGAACTGGTCTTCACCATATCCCGTCTTTGGATCAAGGTATTGATTAAAGAGGATTTACCAACATTAGAGCGGCCCGCAAAAGCGATTTCATCAAACTCATATTCCGGGTATTGTGACGGCTTTACAGCACTTTTAACAAATTGAACAGTTTTAATAATCATTACAGGTTTTTTAAATATCCTTCCATACGGTCTAAACCGATTTTTAAATTCTCCATGGAGTTGGCATAGGAAAATCGTAAGTACCCTTCCCCGTTTGCCCCGAAATCAATCCCCGGAGTGACGCCGACATGGGCTTTATCCAGGATATCAAAGGCAAGGGCATATGAATCATTGGAAATATGTTTTGCATTGGCAAACACATAAAATGCACCCGTGGGTTCTATGGTAATCCCAAAGCCCATGTTTTTTAATCTCTCTATGACATAAATCCGTCGCTTATTATAGGTCTGCCGCATCACCTGGTTCTCTTTACCGGCATCTTTCAAGGCTGCGGCACCGGCAAGCTGGACAACGGAATTGGCACAAATAAAAAAATTCTGCTGCAGGATCTGTAATGCCCGGACAAATTGGGGTGGTGCGATCAGGTATCCAAGACGAAGGCCGGTCATGGCAAACAGTTTTGAAAATCCATTCAATACAAAGGCCTTGTCTGTAAACTCATAGATGGAATGTTCCTTTCCCTCGTACACAAGCCCATGGTAAATTTCATCTGAAATCACATACAGATGGTTGGCTTCTGCAATATCCACAATCTGCTGCATTCTTTTTTTGGGAATCACATTACCGGTAGGATTGGAAGGGGAATTGATAAAAATCGCCCGGGTCTTTGACGTTATCTTGTCTTTGATGGCTTCCGGCGTAAAGACAAACCCTTGTTCCTCAAAAACAGGAACCGTTACCGGCACCCCCTGGACATAATTGATAAAATTGGCATAACAGGCATAATGCGGATCGGAAATAATGATTTCATCCCCTGGATTTACAAGGGCGGAAAACAACAGCAGCATGGCAGGAGACGTGCCGGAGGTGACCAGGATCTGACCCGGATCAATGGTGGTGTTATAGGTTGTTTTGTGGTATTCGCTGATGGCTTGTCTCAACCGGATATCACCCAGGCTGTGGGTGTAATGTGTCTGGTTTCCCAAAAACGCTTCCATGCTGACCTTGTTGACGCACTCCGGCACGTTAAAATCAGGCTCCCCGATTTCCATATGGATAACATCAATCCCGGCCGCCTCCATCTTATGGATCTTTTCAAGAATCTCCATAACGATAAAGGGCGTTATGTTTTCACATCTGACAGCAGGTTTCATTTAAAGCACCTTGTTTAGCGGATATTCAATAATGCCTTCAGCACCGGCTTTCAGCAGCTGGGGGATCAAATCCCTGACAAGCCCTGTGTTAATTATCGTTTCCACGGAATACCAGTCAGACTGATACAAGGAAGCAATGGTGGGTGCATTCAGACTAGGCAGAAGAGAAACAACCTTTGCAATTTTATTTTCCGGCACATTCATTTTTATACCCACAAGCTTATCTGCAAGCAGGGCTGCCTGCAACAGCATGGCGATCTGTTCTATTTTCTCTCTTTTCTTTGGATTCTGCCAGGCAGTCTTGTTGGCAATCAACTGGGTATTGGTCTGCATGACTTCATGGATCACCCTTAAATTATGAGCCCGTATCGTACTTTCGGTTTCCGTGATCTCCACAATGGCATCTGCAAGCCCTGAAACGATTTTAGCTTCTGTGGCCCCCCAGGAAAATTTCACATTGACATCAATGTTCCGCTCCTTGAAAAATCGCTGTGTAAATTTGACAAGTTCTGTGGAAATGGTTTTCCCTGAAAGGTCCTCAAGGGTTTTCATGGGAGAATCATTTGCAACGGCAACCACCCATCGTGCAGGACGGGCACTGACCTTTGAATACATCAGATCCGCCACCACATGGACATCGGATTCATGCTCGGCAATCCAGTCAAGGCCTGTCAGTCCGGCATCAATGACACCACTTTCCACATTGATGGACATCTCCTGAGCCCGGCACAGTGCGCACTCAAGGGTATCATCATTAATATCAGGAAAATAACTTCTTCCTTCAACATTGATCCGCCAACCGGACCGCTTGAAAAGATGGATGGTTGCATCCTGCAGGCTTCCTTTTGGAATGCCCAGTTTGAGTATTTTTTCCATTATTTATATACCTCTTTTGGATCAAAAATTATTGCATCTGCTATTTTTAAACTGTTGTCTTCAACTGTTGAAAAAAAACAGCTTTTATACCCTTTATGACATGCGGCATTACCGACCTGATCCACCTTTAAAAGGACGGTATCCCTGTCACAATCCACCCGGATTTCTTTTACATGCTGCACATGACCCGAGGTTTCCCCCTTTTTCCACAGCACCTGCCGAGATCTGCTGTAATAAGTGGCCGTACCACTTTTAAGGGTTTGTTCAAATGCCAGTTTGTTCATGTAAGCAAGCATCAGAACTTCCCCTGTTTTATAATCCTGTGCAATGGCAGGAATCAATCCATTGTTTTTTTCAAAATCAAGTTTTACCATGACAAATTATAATTCCTTTAGTGTGTAATGTTCAAAACTTTAATAAATAACCGGTATTGTTCAAAAAGTCAATTTTTTAATCACAATGATATTTGCAATTCAAAGGATATTTGCAGGTAATTTTTACTTTCTTTTCATAAGAATCTGCTGATAACTTCTCAGTTGACGGCTGTAAATCCGGCAAAGATTGATGATTACCACTGGGAACTCTTTAATGATCCGGCAAAAATCGTCGCCGGCCATTTCAAGAAGAATAGATGAAGATGTTGCTTTGAGTGTATAAAGCTGGTTTCCGTCGTCAATCCACTGCCTTTCTCCTGCAAAAGCGATTGAAAACAAGTCTGAATACCCGGCAATATGGCCTGTGATGAGACAGCTTTCAAAGTCAAGCTCTCCCTGGTGCAAAAAATAAACACCATGGGCTTTCCGGTTTTCCATAAAAACAATCTCCCCTGCCGGGTATGTTATGAAACGACAGGCCCTGGCAATGGACATCACTTCCATGATTTTAAGCCCGTCAAATAAAGGATTTTTTTGCAGACACCCGATTTTTCCAACCAGATCCGGATCCAGCCGGGTCTTAACTGTCAACATGCTGTTGTCCGGACGAGGGGTGACACATGAAGCAGCATACAGACACAAGTCTGTAACAGCGATGTCCGCATCTGTTGAAAGCTGCTCACAAATTTGTTCAAAAGAGGTTAATACCATGGGTTTGATCTTCATGGCCCTGCAACTTGCAGTAAGCCTTTGGGCCACGGGGATATCTTCTAAAAAAGGAATCAAAGCAAACCGAAGGTCAGAATGAAGAGCACTTTCAAGCAACTCAATGGCATTATCAATATCCCTTCGCCTGCCCGACTGGACGGCTCGAAGAATAATCCGCATCTCATCATTGAATTCAATAATCCCCACCACTCGCAGGACGGTTTCAATAATCTCCTGCTGCTTGTCCATAAGACAGGCCCTCAAAAGGCTGAGGGAATCACTGGGGCTGCAGGTGTCCAATGCGGCCACACAGGACAGGTAATGACAGGCCTTTGCAAGCCGGTCCAGGATAAACCTGGAAAGATCTGCTGTTGGAACACCGATCCGTTCAAAAAGCAGAATAATCTCTTCCTTCATGAAACGGGACGGCTGCGCCAGCCCCCTGAAAAGGGCCGGGACAATCTTCTCCCCCTGCATAACAAGCAGCCGTGATGCTTCTGACCGGATGCTTGAATCAACATCCTTTAAAAATATCATAAAAAGTTCAGGCGATGCTTTTGGTTCAAGCGTTGATATGGCTCTCAAAGATGCCATGCGGACAAGGCCTGATGCATCCGTGCTACCCAAAACAGCTAAAGGCAGCACCTTGTCATGATTCATTTTTGACAACCCTTCAAGAGCCCAGGCTTTCAAATCCGGGTCATCCTCCTGGGAAAACATCTCCAAAAGTTCCTGGCTGTAAACCGGATCTCCCGTCTTTGCAAGAACCTTGGCTGCCAGCCATACAAGATCTCTGTCCCCGGCCAGCCATTCATCAATCCTGCGCCGGTATTCCTCATGATTCTCAAGGTTGCAGCTCACACATGATCCGGCAAATGCCTCTGCTTTAATGCGAACATCAGAATGATACAAAAATTCTTCCATAAACGGACCGCTGCCTGAAGGATCAACCCGGGTCAGGGTTTCCAGCCAATATGGGAGTGCTTCCACAGAAGCTGAACGGGCAAGTTCATACATCCTGGACGCATGGGGACCGATATTTTCAGGCGTAATGAGAGCAAGTATCTGCTTTTGAATGACCGGTTGTTTTTGAACAATGGTTTTAAGAAGGGTTTCCTCCCATTTATCCGGCCGGGTTTTTACCAGAAATTCTGCGCAAAGAAGCGCAACACTGCCGTTCTTTGATACCAGTCCCTGTTGAAAAATCCGGGTGGTCTGCTTATCTCGTACAAGCAGTTGGAGTTGATCGTCTTCCATCTTTTTCCAATCCATCTGGTTTTCTTTCAAAGATTGCATTAGAATCTCAGGATAGGCCTTTTTTAAACGAAAGCTGGTCACCACCCATGCCAGGGCAAACGGCAGTGCCACCAAGGATAACATGCGCGGTTCAACCACCCCTCTGATGAGAGCCAGAAAACCTGATCCGGCAAAATCTGCAGCCCTGACAACGCTGCCCCGAAGCACCAGCCGTATCATGCTTCTGTGCTTTTCAGGAAAAAAATTATATAAAACCGACCGGGCCGGGTTGTTGAGAACTGTTTTCAGCATTTCCGTCGTCACCCTGGCATACACGCCGGCAAAAATATCAAACCGCAGAAAAATACCGCCAAACGCAATGCAATAATTAACCGGGTGAAATAAAAGGCTTGTCGGAACCCCCCATCGGGTGATTAAACGGCTTGATCCCATTAAAAGAACAAACATCAGGGCATTGGATACCCCTCTGAAAATCCCAAAGAACTGGAGGGTCAGTGCCTCAGAAGCAAAATGCTGGTCCACCAGCACATTAAACTGGTAATCCAGCAACGGAAGGATCATATTGGGAATCGCCAGGAGCAGAACCATATATTTGAGAAGGGTGGATTTGTTTGCATATCCGATAAATTCCTTTAACACAGCCAGGTTACTCTTCCCTGATTTCCCCTGACTTTTCTTGACGCGGGACTGAAGCGGTGTTCCGGCGACCTTTTCCGTTAACTCATTGAGCAGGGCTGCCACTGCCATGCCTGCAATAAAAAGCAGCAGGATATTGTCCATACCGATCCATATTGCCAGCCTGCGTGTCATAAGGCTTCCCAGTGTTGTCCCGAGGATGCCGCCCGCACTTATCAGGGTATAAAGTCTTTTGGACTGCTGGGTTGTAAACATGTCATTTAAAATATCCCAGTACAGGATGGGCAGGATACCGACAGCCTGGCTTTTCAGAATATACAGAAGCGGATAGGCAAGTTCCACACCCATTGAAATCAGTATTCGGACAACCCCCATACAGATGCCATAGAATAAAAGAAGGCCGGTAAACACCCGAATTGTGCGGAACCGTTCCATTAAAAGGCTGACAAAGCCTGCAAAGCCAAAGGTGACGATGGCCTCTATCATGAATACCATTGGCAGGGCTTCAGACCCGTACCGTTTTAAAAAAGTCGTCTGGGCCACATTATTGACCATAATGCTGCTGACGCTCATCAAAAGCTGGATGAGCGTCACCCACAGTAAAAGCTTGACCTCACCGGGGTAAACCCTTAACAGGCGCTGCACGCCTCCTGCCGGCAGCAACAATTGAAACAACGCATGCCTTGAGGAAGACACATCAGGATTACGATTTTTTAAAAAAAGCATATTTTCCCCATCTGATCGAAAAAAAATCCAAGTCTTTTTTAATCTTTTACCATAATATGGATAAGCAGGATAAACTCTTTTTAGAAAATAACAAAAACTATTCTTTCTTAGGATATGCCACGAACCATTTTGCTCCTGCCATAGGTATTGCTATAAAACATGGAATCTGATAATAACTATCTAAAAAAACATAAAATTTTCAACCAACATTCAGGGTGTTATGGCAAAACAAAAAAGTAAATCCGAAGTACTGAAACTGAGAACCAAGAAAAAGGAAAAGAGGATTGTTCTTTCGCTTTTCAAATGGTGTTTTATTCTATTCATTCTCTTCGGCCTTTTGGGGTGTGCAGGCCTTGCAGGGCTCTACTATTACCTGAGCCAGGACCTTCCAAAAATCAACACAATGAAGGATTACCGTCCTGCAACAGTGACCAGTGTCTTTTCAGATGACGGCAGAAAAATCGGAGAATTCTACGAGGAAAGAAGAATTGTCATTCCCCTGTCCCAAATGCCCAAAAACCTTATCAATGCATTTGTTGCAGCAGAAGATTCACGATTCAGAGAACACCCGGGCATTGATATTCTTTCCATTATCAGGGCCTCTTTTAAAAATTTTAAGGCCGGCACCATTGTACAGGGGGGGTCCACCATCACCCAGCAGGTTACCAAATCCTTTCTGCTGACACCGGAAAAGACCTATGAAAGAAAAATCAAAGAAGCGATTCTTGCCTACAGGATTGAAAAAAAATTCACTAAAGATGAAATTCTTTTTCTTTATCTGAACCAGATCTATCTGGGCCATGGGGCCTATGGGGTCGAAGCGGCATCGGAAAATTATTTTGGTAAACATACCAAAGATCTCAACCTGGCAGAATGCTCAATGCTTGCAGGCCTGCCCCAGGCACCCAGCCGATATTCTCCTTTCAGATTTCCGGACCGTGCAAAACAGCGACAGATTTACGTTTTGAACCGGATGAAGGAAGATGGCCTGATCACAAACCTTGAGGCCACTGAATCCATTGATCTCAAATTGGATATTAAGCCTCGAAAAAACTGGTTTATTGAAAGGGTGCCCTGTTATACCGAGCATGTCAGACGATATGTGGAAAACCATTACGGAAAAGATGCCCTGTATAACCAAGGGCTTCAAATACACACCGCCGTCAATATTGAACTCCAGAAAATCGGAAGAGACGCTGTAAACAAAGGATTGATTGAGCTTGACAGGCGGACAGGGTATCGAGGCCCGTTAAAAAACATCTCTACGCTTCAAATAGAAAATTTCTGTGCCAGGATTTCAGAAAAAATCGGCAATAAACTACTGGAAAAAGGGAATATTTATGAAGGAGTTGTTTTACATGCAGATGATGAAAACAATACCACAACAGTCAGAGTAGGAAATTTTCACGGGGTCATAAAACTTGAAACCATGACCTGGGCTCGAAAACCTGATTTTGATGTTGCTTATTATGAAGCCATCGTCAAGAAACCTTCCCAGGTGTTTAAACCCGGGGACATCATTCTGGTCAAATTGCTCAATGATATTGTTGAAGACAATGAGGTGGAGTTTATCCTGGAACAGGAACCTGTTGCCCAGTCTGCTTTGTTAAGTATTGAAGCTGAAACCGGCCATGTAAAAACCATGATCGGTGGACGCGATTACATAAACAGCCAGTTTAACCGGGCCTATCAATCCAGACGTCAGCCCGGGAGCGCATTCAAACCTATTATTTATGCTGCTGCCCTTGATAAAGGCTATACGGCTGCCAGCACCATCATTGATTCCCCGGTTGTCTACGAAGATACGGAGCGTGATTTCATCTGGAAACCCCGCAATTATAAAGAAAAATTCTTTGGCCCTACCCTGTTCCGTGAAGCCCTTGTAAAATCAAGAAATGTTGTCACCATAAAAATCCTTAAAGATATTGGGATAGACTATGTGATTGATTATTCCAGAAGACTTGGCATCACATCGGATATCAGCCAGGATCTATCCATTGCGCTTGGATCATCCGGCCTTTCTTTGCTGGAACTGGTCAATGCCTATTCTGTTTTTTCAAACCTGGGGTATCTGATTGAGCCGGTATTTATTACAAAAATTTATGACCGTGACGGAAACCTGCTGGAAACCTCTAAACTGATTCGCAAAAAAGTAATTGATATGAGCACTGCCTATATCATGACCAATATCATGGAAAGCGTTGTAAAATCCGGGACTGCCTGGCGAATCAAAGCCCTGAAACGACCTGTGGCAGGTAAAACCGGAACAACAAACAATCTGTTTGATGCCTGGTTTTTAGGATATACCCCCAGATACACCACAGGTGTCTGGGTCGGACTTGACCAGGAAGCCCCTCTCGGAAAAGGAGAGACCGGCTCAAGGGCTGCCAGTCCCATCTGGCTTGAATTTATGAAAAATGCATTGGAAGGAAAACCCGCCAGGACCTTTAACGTACCTGAAGGAATTGTTTTTGCCAAAATCGATGCCAAAACAGGACTGCTTCCCATTGAAGAATCTGAAGAGACCATTTTCGAGTGCTTCAAAGAAGGCACCGTGCCGACTGAACATACCCAGAAACCGGATACCGCCTCTGATTCCGAAGCGCTTTTTAAACAAGGAATTTAATCAGTATTTGCCTGTTTTATTATTTTTTTTAACCCTCACTTAAAACGACCTGATTTACAGGAATGGTTTCATCCAGCCGGATTGAAAACACCAATTCAGGATACTGCAAGTCAAGTTTTTTTAAATTCATATTCTTGTTACCCCTCAGTCGGGATTCTGATTTTGGATGAACACATAAGACCATTCTCCTGGTCACTGACAGGTCCCGGTATTGATCAATTTTACTGCAGGCCGAGTCGTATAATATTTCAGAAAACACAAGATGACCAAAAGCCGGATGCCAGGGGCCGGCAAGCACCATTGATTTATCTTCCATCATGTCCGATGCCTGTAGTCCCATGCGAACGACAGTGACATTGGCTGTCCTGAATATATGAACCATTTTTTTAACCAGCCGGATACTCTTTTCAAGGCTCAACGGCTGATATTTTCCCTGGTAATACCAGTGTTCCATCAGACTGCCTTTTAACACCATCAAGGGATAAATTCTTGCAAAATCAGGTGCAAGTTGTGCCACTTTTTTTGTACTTTCAAATAACAACTCCTCATTATCCCCTGGTAATCCCACCATGACCTGGACACCGATTCTGAAAGAATAATCTTTCAACAGGCGGATGGCGTTTATTGTGTCCATACTGGTATGACCCCTTTTTGATGTTAAAAGAACTTCATCAGTCATGGACTGGACACCCAGTTCAATGGTAGATATATTGCAGGATCTGATCATATCAAGCGACTTAGCGGTGATGGTATCCGGTCGAGTGGAAAACCGTATGGCATCAATCTTATTTGCATGAATATAGGGTTGGGCAAGATCCAGCAGGTGGCGTATGTTTTCACAGGACTGTCCCAAAAAATTTCCGCCAAAAAAGGCAAGCTCCACTGGTTCTCTTTTGCCTTTATAGTGTAAATACTGATTTACAATTTGATCAAGACCTTCCTTATCCGGCAGTCTTGCTTTTTGATTGGTAATAATGGCCTGGTTACAGAAGGCACAGTGATGGGGGCACCCTGAATGGGGGATAAAAACGGGGATTACAAGGGGTTTTTTATCCATGAAAGGCGCCTGTCAGGGATTTATTTTTTTAAGAATCTTTAAGGCTTTTCTTGCAGAATCCTGTTCTGCTGCTTTTTTTGTTTTTCCCAGACCTTTGGAGTCAATATCAAAAAGGCTCAAACTGATCTCAAAGGTTTTATCATGATCAGGTCCTATCTCTTTGAGCACTTCATATTGAGGGGTTATAGCACCACGCTCCTGGGCAATTTCCTGCAGCATGCTCTTATAATCAACAATCTTTTCATTAGACAGAATTTTTTCAAGGCTTTGGCTGAAAAGATCTTGGACCAGCCGGTATGCTTTTTCAAACCCTGCGTCCAGATAAACAGCGGCAATAACTGCTTCAAAAGCATCTGACAGGATAGAGTTTTTATCACATCCACGGGAAAGCGCTTCTCCCTTTCCAAGCCGGATAAACCTGCCAAGATCAATGGATCGTGCCATATCGGCAAGCGCCGGCTCACTGACCAGATTGGATCTTAGCTTTGAAAGCTGTCCCTCTTTTTTTGAAGGACTTTTTTCCATCAACAGATGTCCGATGCAAAGCCCTAAGACCGCATCTCCCAAAAACTCAAGCCGTTCATTATCTGAAATGCAGGAGTCCTGGTTTTCATTTAAATAGGACCTGTGACACATGGCATTACTCAAAAAGGATCTATCTTTAAATGAATAACCTATATTGGTTTCAAGGATGCATAAATCAACGGCCTTTTCTTTAATGCTCTCCAACCGGGTGTTTAATTTCTTAACTATTGAATATTCAATGTTTAAATTGTCTTTGCCCCTTCCCAGATGAACCCCTTCATTAAACGATCCATGAAAGTCTGAACCACCCGTAGCAACCAGATTCTTTGTGTCACTAAGTTGTTGAAAAAAGGATGTCATTGAAGCATCATGGTCGGTATAATAAACCTCAATGCCTTCCAGGCCATAGGTGATAAGGGTATCAATAAATTTTTCCAGCTGATGGCTTTGTGTAACGGTCAACAGACCCGGATGTGCCAGGACAGGGAGCCCGCCGGCTTGCAGAATCGTTTGAATTGCTGTCTGGCAACTGACTTTATATTTGTCCACATATGCAGGCTTGCCTTTGCCAAGATACTTGTCAAAGGCTTGTCTGAAAGTTTCTACATATCCCTGTTCCTTCATGAATTCTGCAATATGGGGGCGGCCTGTCTGCTTGGCTTCAAACCGTTTTTCAACCTGTTCAATAGTGATATTGAATCCAAGGTTGTTTAATTTTTCTATGATTTTCGGATTTCTTTGGGCCCGGGCCTTTTTTGCATCATCAAGAATCGTGTTAAGACCTTTATCATAAACACTGAACCCATATCCCAGAAGATGAATACTTCCAAGGTCTTTAAATTCATATGGCGGCTCACAACTGATTTCAACGCCGGTAATAAATTCAGGGGATGCGGGTAAGGGCTGTTTTAAGATTTCCTTGATACCGTATAACGTATCATGATCGGTTATGGAAATGACCATGACTCCGGCTTCTTTTGCCAGCGTCAAAATTTCCAAAGGAGAAAATGACCCGTCTGAAGCACTTGAATGTATGTGAAGATCAATCAATGAACTATCATGCGCAGGCTAAATGCCAAGAGCCTTCTCCATATCCTCTTCACGTGTTTTACAGTCAATGCACTGGGTGGTGACAGGTCTTGCCTTGAGCCGGTTGATAGAGATGTCTTCTTCACACCCCTCACATATTCCAAATGTCCCGTTTTCAACACGCACAAGCGCATTTTTAATTTTCTTGATCAATTTGTGTTCACGGTCCCGAATACGAAGCTCAAAACTTCTATCAGCTTCATGGGAGGCCCTGTCTGTTGGATCGGCAAAATTCTCTTTTGGCTTTGTCATGCCGGTTACGGTACTGTCAGCATGGGAAATCAACTCAGTAAGCCTTTCACTCAAAAGATTCTTAAAAAATTCCAAATCTTCTTTTTTCATAGCATTTGCCCTTTATCTTAAATTACAAGAATATCCGAAATTAAATATTATACTAAAATTTATTAAAATGTAAAGAATTAAATAGCAGGCTCTGGCCTGATGTCAAGCCACAGCAACATCTTTGGCTATTTTTCTTCTGGAATATCTATATTGAATAATTGGCGGGTGACATTCAGATAAAGAGAATCATCCCTGTGGTCACCTGTATTGCGTAAAAAAAGGATGGGGTCATGAATGGTTCGACTTGCAATGGCCTGGGTCATGCGTTTGATCGCCTCAATATCTTCTTTTGAAAGGTGTTTTAAACTTGAAAGGGTCTTGTTGCACTCGATCTCAACGATGGAAGACATTTTATCGTTCAATGCCTTAATGGTGGGAACGATGGCAAGGCTTTCCAGCCATTTCCGAAATTTTACCACTGCTTCTTCAATATATCTTTCAGCCTTGATCGTCTCTTTTCCCCGTTGCTCAATGTTTGACTCGACAATATTTTTCAAATCATCGATATCATAGACATAGGCATTGGAAATTGAGTTGATTTGTGGGTCAATATCCCTTGGAACGGCGATATCAATAAAAAAAAGCGTCTGGTGGTGCCGTTTTTTCATGGCCCGTTTGACCTGATCCCGGGTCAGCACATACTCGGTTGCACCGGTTGAGCTGATGATAATATCAACGTCTTTTAACGCATCTTCCCTTTCCTCAAACTTGACCGCCTGTCCGTTAAATTTCCGGGCAAGTTCCACTGCATTCTTAAAGGTTCTGTTTGCCACTATAATCTGCTTTACTTTATTGGATATCAGGTGTTCCACAGCCAGCTCCGCCATTTCACCGGCACCCAGCAGCAGGACCGTTTTCTGGGATAAATCTGAAAAAATCTTATTGGCAAGTTCAATGGCCGCATAGCTTATGGAAACTGCATTATCCCCGATTCCTGTCTCTTTTCTGACTTTTTTTGCAACGGAAAAACTTTTGTGCATCAACCGATTCAGCAACACGCCCGAGGCATTATTTTCCACAGCAATCCTGTAGGCCTGCTTTATCTGGCCCAGGATCTGGGGCTCGCCCACCACCATTGAATCCAGGCTTGAGGCAACCTTGAACAGATGCAGAACCGCGTCATCATCTTTATAAGTATATAAGGCATCCTTAAACTCGGATACGGCAACATTTTTATGCCGTGACACAAACTCAATCATTTTATTAACCTGTTCGCCTGTTTCAGGAATGTATAAAATTTCCGTCCGGTTACAGGTGGAAAACACAAGGCTTTCCTTAATGTCTTTATCCTGCTTTAAAAATTCAAGGGCAGTCACGATCTCTTCACTTGAAAAAGACAGTTTTTCCCTGAGTTCAACAGGTGCGGTTTTATGGTTTGCGCCGATTAATATGATTTTTGACATTGTTCTTTCTTTATGTTGCTCTTTTTTTTCTTATTTTGTAAAGGCTTGATGATGACCACCCAACAGCATGTTGACGCCAAGAAATGTAAAAATAATGATAAAAAATCCAATAATGGTCATGATGGCCGATTTTCGGCCCCGCCATCCAGAATAAAGGCGCAGGTGCAATAAGGCGGCATACACTATCCATGATCCCACAGAAAAAATTTCTTTTGGATCTCCACTCCAGAACCTTCCCCAGATAGTCTTTGCATAGACAAACCCGGTCACAAGTCCGATGGTCAGCAAGACAAAGCCCGTGGTCAGACAGGTATATCCCACATTATCCAGAAGATCCAGTGAAGGGAGCCGTTTAAAAAAGAACCCCTGATGTTTTGTCTTAATTCCCTTTTCCTGCAGCAGGTACAAGATCCCTGCACCGCATGCCAGGGCAAGGGATGCCTCACCTGTAAACACCATGAGGATGTGAGAATAAAACCAGAATCCCTTTAAAACCGTATTCTGTTCAATGGGGGTTGCAGGAATTATCCATACTGCCAGCATGATGGCCGATAACAGCATTGATGCAAATACGCCGAGAATTTTAAGATCAAATTTATATTGAAAAAATAAAAACATGCCGCCCAGTGCAAGCGCTGCCACTGATAAGCTCTGGGATAAATTGTGTACCGGCACCTGCCGTGTTGTTATGGTATACACGATGATACTGATGCAATGGAACAAAATAGCGGTTGATATCAGGCAAAGGGCTGTTTTCTGATAAATTTTCTTCTGGTTAAATAAAAACAATACATACCCTGCCATGCTGACAATATAGAACACCGTGGCAATCTGCAGCACCATGTCCGCTGTTTGAAGATTCATTCATCACTCCCTGTAGAAACAAGATCCTGATATTGATATTCTTTTCCAAGAACATCCTGCAGGACTGCGTTTATTTTGATGTCATCATTTGCCCGGATCAATCCAAGAAGCCCCTTTTCAATCAGTGCATAAAATATCTTTTTATGGTCATCCGGTGCATGGCCCGATGACAGCAGCCGTTTGCGTATGGTCCCCATTAACGCTAAAAATTGCGCATACTCAGGTCCAAAATGCTTCTCAAGATCCTGCCTGATTTTCTTTGCCATGGCAGGACTTGACCCGGAGGTTGAAATTGCCACGATCAACTCTTTTCTGTCCACTATGGACGGAAGGACAAAATCACTATTCTCCGGTGCATCCGCCACATTGCAAAGGATATTGAGAGCGGCTGCATCTTTTTTGATCTGCGCGTTGAGATCAGCATTATGGGTGGCAGCAAAAACAAGAAACCTGCCCTCTGCATCTTCTTTTTCATAGGATTTTATTTTAATACAGACCGCACCCTGTTTTAGCCCTTCAACCGAAGGAGAATGGCGATCACTGATAAGGGTTACGCTTGCACCACATTTTTCAAGGGTTTCAGCCTTTCTTGCGCCCACCGGACCACCGCCCACAACAAGGCAGTCTTTGTCCTTTACATCCAGAAATATGGGGTAATATTTCATTGGCACCCTTTATTCAACCCTTGTTTGCATAAAATATTTAATATATATTGCCCTATAATATTTTACAATATCTAACCGGCTATTTAGGATAATTGACATGATTATTGATTCCCATACCCATATTTTCCCGGAACAGGTCAAACAGGATCGGTCCCGATACTTTGAAAATGAACCTGAATTCAAACTGCTTTATCAGTCTTCAAAAGCCGCCATCAGCAATATTGTCGAACTCATGGAATCCATGGACACCCATCAGGTTGATATCTCCGTGATCTGCGGGTTCCCCTGGCGGAACCCGGAATATACACGGCAAAACAATGACGTCATCATTGAATCCGTTCAAAAGTATCCAACCCGGATCAAGGGGCTTGCCTGTTTTGATGCCACCTGGGAGGGTGCTGCCCATGAAACCCAAAGATGTATTGATGCAGGTCTCTGCGGTGCGGGAGAACTGGCCTTTTATCTTTCCGGCATTGATAAGACCGCATTGGCATGCCTTGATCCGGTCATGGAGGTCTTGCGGGACAACGGCGGCCTGCCGTGCATGATCCACACCAATGAACCTGTGGGACACCCCTATCCCGGCAAAACACCCGTTACCCTGGAACAGATCTACTCCCTTGCCAAAACCTTTCCAGACAATAAAATCATACTGGCCCACTGGGGCGGAGGGATCTTTTTTTACAACATCATGAAAAAAGAGACAAAAGATGTTTTTAAAAACATCTGGTATGACACGGCAGCCTCCCTGTTCTTATATGATCCGCAGATCTATGATCTGGCAGCAACCGCCGGAATCATGGAAAAAGTCCTCTTTGGAACCGATTTCCCCTTACTGAAACCGGACCGGTATTATAAAGACATGGATAATTCTAACATCACCCCTCTTCAAAAACAGCAGGTTCTTGGGGAAAATGCAGCTGTGTTGTTCAGATAATCGTTACATCCTTCTTTATTGTAACCCTCATGGTGCAACCCTGTCCAGCACACCCCGTACCTTGACAGCCAATTCGACTTTGGAAAAAGGCTTTTGTATAAATGCGGCGCCCTCATCCAGCACCCCCTTATGGGCAATGATATCGGCTGTATAGCCGGACATGAACAAAAGCTTGATATCCGGATAAAGCGCCGATAGGTGTCCGGCCAGATCCCGGCCGTTCATCTCGGGCATGACCACATCGGTCAGGAGCAGGTTAATCTTGTTGCCATGCTCCCGGGCCAATCAGGTGGCTTCCCCCGGCGTTGCGGCGGTAATGACGGAGTAACCCAGCCGTTGGAGAATTTTTTGGGTCAATTCCAAAATTGCCGGTTCATCCTCCACCAGCAGGATGGTTTCGTTGCCCCTTGGAACGGGTTCTTCAGAAAGATCGATTTTTAATGCCTCATCAACAGACGTGCATCGGGGCAGATAAATTTTAAAGGTGGTGCCCTGACCCGGCTCGCTGTAAACATTGATGAAACCATTGTTTTGTTTGACAATGCCGTATACCGTGGCAAGGCCAATACCGGTACCCTTACCCGTTTCCTTGGTGGTGAAAAAAGGCTCGAATACGTTGTTGCAGATCTCTTTGTCCATCCCGCAACCATCGTCACTGACCGCCAAAAGGACAAAATCACCGGGGACAAAGCCTGGATGTCCAGCACAGTATGCCGGGTCAAAGGTCTTCAAACCGGTTTCAATGATAATTTTACCCCCATTGCTGATGGCGTCCCGGGCATTCAGGCAAAGATTGGCCAGAATCTGATCAATCTGGGACGGGTCCATTTTTATGGCCCACAGGTTCTCAGAAGCTTTCCAGATAAGCTTGATGTCCTCGCCGATGAGCCGCTGCAGCATGATTATCATCTGCTTGATGGTCTGATTCAAATTAAGAATTTTGGGCTCGATGACCTGTTTTCTCGCAAAGGTCAGCAATTGTTTTGTCAGGTCAGCCGACCGTTGAGCGCAAGTGAGGACTTCTTGAAGATCATGATAAAGCGGCTCGGATGGATCAATGTCATCCATGGCTATCTGGGTATGACCGAGAATCACGGTGAGCATATTATTAAAATCATGGGCCACTCCACCGGCCAGACGGCCTACAGATTCCATTTTCCGGGCCTGGGTCAACTGGGCCTGAAGTGTCTTGTTTTCTTCCTCAGATCGCTTCCGTTCGGTTATATTGCTCATTATGATACGGCAGATCGGCCCTGTGTCATCCTGTGAAGCTACGGCGGTCAGATGCACCCAGAAAAGCTGACCATCCTTATTCACCATCCGCAGCTCACATTCCTGGGGCTCCCTGGACTCAAAAAGCGATTTGCGATGCAGATAATAGATGTCCTGGTCTTCTTTGAGGATAAACCCGGTGAGCGGTTGATTGACCAGCTCGCTTCGGTCCATGCCCAGCAGGGTGGCGGCGGTAAGGTTGGCTTTCAGGATAAGTCCCTGCTCACTGAGGGTGATATACCCCACCGGCGCAAAGTTGTAAAGATCCAGGTAGCGGGCATGGGAGACGTTGAGCGCTTCCTGTGCCAAGCGCAATTCCTCGTTCTGCATTTCCAGCTCGATCTGATGCACCCGCAGTTCATGGAACATCCGACGGGTTTCTTCGCTCGACAGGGAGACTAAGTCTTCAGATGATCGGGCCGCTTGTTTGAAAAAAACCGCTTCAGCCTTTTGACGCAGATCGGCCGCGTCTTCGGGTCGGCTTTTTTTATTTTTCATGTTGTGAAGCCTTTTCGATATCGACAATGTTGATTTTCAAATAGGGTTTGGACTGATAGCGGGTGATTCCCATGATTTTTTTTATCAGTCTGTCGGCTTTGATAATACCGGCCTCAATGCCTTTGATCGGTTTGTACAAGGGGTCACTCTCTTCCATATCCATCAGGAGGATTGAAGAAAAACCGGATATGACCTGCAAGGGCTGGCTCATCTCGTGACAGATGGCCCCGGCCATCTCCAGGACGCCCTGGAGCCGTTCTTTTTCCAGCAATAGTTCCCCCGCTTTCTTGCGCTCGGTAATGTCACTCACCACCATACGGCAGGTGGGTGCACCCGCGGAGTCTGTCACGGCAATCGCATCCAGCTGTGCCCAGAATGTTGCCCCGTCTTTTTTCACCATCCGCAGTTCGCATCTCTGGGGCTCCGAGGACTCAAAAAGCAATTTGCGGTGCAGATAATAGATTTCCTGATCTTGTTTAAGGATGGACCCGGAGAACGGTTGATTGACCAGCTCGCTTCGGGCCTTGCCCAGCAGGGTGGCGGCGGTGAGGTTGGTTTTCAGGATAAGTCCCTTCTCGCTAAGGGTGATATACCCCGTCGGTGCAAAATCGTAGAGATCCAGATACCGGGCATGGGAGGCATCGAGTGCTTCCTGTGCCAAGCGCAATTCCTCGTTCTGCATTTCCAGTTCGATCTGATGCACCCGCAGTTCGTGGAGCATCTGCGTTACCTCTTTTTGGGATATGTTGTCGATATTTTCCAGGGGTGTTTTTTCCAGGACGAGCATTTCAGCTTGTCTGCGCAGCATTTGCCCTGTCGACAGTGAGCTTGTCAAAGGGCCGGCAGCTTTGGTCTCTTTTTTCATGATAAAGCTCCTTTCCTATTTTACCTTGGCCCGTTCCGTTGTCGCGATGGCATACATCTGCCCGGCTTCATTGACCAGAGCGGTGGAGATGATCGAGACCTCCACCACAGAACCATCTTTGGCAATCCGTTGGGTAAGATGCGGCGCCAGGTTTTTTTCCTGGCTGAGCTGATAAACCTTGGCCTGCGCTTCTTTTTGCAGCCCCTCGGGAATCCGGTCCCGGACATTCATCAAAAGCGCCTCGGCCTCACACCAGCCATACATCCTCACCGCACCCGGGTTCCAGGCCAGAATGCGGCCTTCCAGATCCTGGACAGTGATGGCATCGTAGGAATCGCGCACCACCACGGCCAGACGGAGCATCTTATTTGCTTTTTCCAGCGCCTCCTGCATTTTTTTCATCTCTGTAATGTCAAAAAAGGTGACCACCGCACCCTCGATGACGTTGTCAAGCGTGCGGTAGGGTTGGACGCGCATGGTGTACCAACTGCCATCCGTGATCTGCACCTCGGCCTTTCTGGGGATCAGGGTGTCCAGCACGGCCTGTAAATCGTCCCCCAGGCCGTCATAACCGACCAGGTTGGAGACGATATGGCCCACGGGGCGCCCTACATCACTCTGGATCAGATTGATGATCCGGGAAGCGGTGGGGGTGAAGCGCAGGATGCGCAACTGACAATCCACAAAAACACTGGCAATGTTGGTGCCGGCCATAAGGTTGTTCATGTCGTTGTTGGTCCGGGACAGATCCGCCACCTTGGTTTGCAATTCATTGTTGACCGTGGCCAGTTCCTCGTTAACCGACTGCATTTCCTCGTTTGAGGATTTAAGCTCTTCATTGGAGGTTTCAAGTTCTTCGTTGGCGGTCTGGAGGTATTCTTCCTTGGCCTGTAATTCCTGCCTGAGCGCCTTGATGCGGGTATCTGTGTCTGATGATTCGCCTTGTGTGAGGGACTTCAGGACATCCTGCGGCGTGGGTTCAAGAGCAACCATAGGCGCTTTTTCCAGGATGACCAGGTACAGGGGTGCCTCAAGTAATGACCCTGCCGCCACCGGTTGAAGCGTCAGGTTGACCATGGTAAAACCGCCGTTGGTTCTGACACGCAGACCCGGGCAGCGGACAATTTCATTTGCCCGTACAATTTTGTGCAGTGCTGTGGTCAACTCTTGCCGCAACCCTTCCCGTGCCAGTTTCAGGATATTGTTGACGCCGGTCTCGCCCGGGGCCAGTTCCAGATAAAGGCCGGTGCGGCCGTGCAGGTAGAGGATGTCGCCCTGGGTATTGACAAGTGCTGCAGCAGGAGCAATCTGCTTCAGGAGTGCCGCTTCGGTCAGTTTACGCAATGAAGGTTTCACGGCAGTGGCGGTCTTTGGCAGAGCGATTTTCACCGCGGTTACGGGCGGGAGAAACCGGTCCATGGAAGGGTATTGTGTGATGCCGAAATCTTCTTTGCGCTGATACAGTTTGGCTTTTCGGTCCAGGGTGGAAAACAGATCGTTAAATTCTCCGACAGTCTCTGAAGTGCCCAGACAAAGAAACCCGCCCGGAACCAGCGCATAGTGGAACAAAGGAATGAGTTTTTTCTGCAGGTCGCTGCCAAGATAAATCAAAAGGTTGCGGCAACTGATCAGGTCGAGTTTGGAAAAGGGCGGGTCCCTGGTGACGCTCTGCTCGGAAAACACCAGCATGTCCCGGATACCTTTGTGGATGCGATAGGCAGTACCATTGGATTCGGCCGTGAAAAACCGCTTCAGTCTCTCCTTTGATATGTCTGCGGCAATGCTGGCCGGATAAAGACCGGCCCTGGCCGTGGCAATGGCCTGGCTGTCGATGTCGGTGGCAAAGACCTGTACCTTGAAACTCTGTTTCATGGCTTCTTGTCGTTCAGCCAGCAGAATGGCAAGGGAATAGGCTTCTTCACCAGTAGAACATCCCGGCGACCAGACACGGATCACGGCAGACGCAGACTTGCCGGCAAAGAGTTTCGGGATAACCTGTTTTTCGATCGCCTCGAAGGTTTCAGGGTCCCGGAAGAACTGGGTCACACCGATGAGCAGATCCCGGAAGAGCGCCTCTACCTCGGCCGTTGTCTGCTGCAGATAGTGAACATATGCGGTCATGGTATCGATCTGGTGGACTGCCATGCGTCGCTCAATGCGGCGAAGAATGGTGCTGGGCTTATACTGGGAAAAATTGTGACCGGTCTGGGTGTTCAGCAGGATAAAGATTTTCTTCAGGGCGTTCTCGGTTTTGGGCGTGGGCGCAACAGGGGGCAGAGGGCATCTGCCAAAGGTGCGGAATGCATAGGCGATGAGCTGGGCAGGCATCTCGGCCGGCGGCAGCTCGTAATCCACCAGGCCCGTGCCGATGGCGCTGCGTGGCATGCCGTCATACTCGGTGGAGGCGAGGTTCTGGGCCATGACCATGCCGCCCTCGCCTTTGATGGCCCTTATGCCAAGAGTGCCGTCACTGCCGGTGCCCGAAAGCACGATGCCGATGGCCCGCTCGCGCTGGTCCTGGGCCAGGGAGCGAAAGAAAAAATCGATGGGCAGGCGCTGACCCCGGGGGGCGAATGGCTCCAGCAACTGGAGGGTGCCGTTCAAAAAGGCCATGTCCCGGCCCGGCGGAATGATGTAGGTGCAGTTGGGCTGCATCACCATCCCGTCCTCGACTTCGAAAACCTGCATCCGGGTATACCGCTGGATGAGCTCGGTTAAAATGCTTTTGTGGTCCGGCGCCAGGTGCTGAATCAGGACAAAGGCCATGCCGGGGTCACAGTCGGCGGGCATGCCGGAAAAAAATGCTTCAAAAGCGGCCAGTCCTCCGGCCGAAGCCCCGATGCCGACAATAGGGAAATCAACTATGGGGGAATCGGCCGTGGATGCGCCGACTCCAGCGATCGTCATGATGGCCTTTGCATCAGCCTTTGATGCGTCGGCAGCCTTTATTTTTTCATCTTTTTTCCGTGCCATTTATCACTACCTTGCCTGGAAGGTTATTCGACCTCATATATACCGATTCTTAAAAGAAATTTTCGATTGGCTTATAAAAATCATTTTAATTTCAAATAATTTTACCTAATTTTAAAAGGAACCTATGGTTGAGAACTGATATAGATAGAAAATCAGGTTTCTAAATAAATATCAGAATATCAAATCCAAGTAAAGGAAATTGAATATTGAACCGGATGGGAAAGCGTATTGTAAATAAAAGTCCAAAATTCCATTTAAATGTCAGTCATGTCTTGGGGGCAGTTAATGCTGATGGTGATGTATTGATGGACAACCAGTGCCGGTTTGCTGGATACTTATTACCCGAGTCGTTTTTAGACTGTAGAAGTAAGTACCCGCTATCCGAATTGCGAAACCCTTGATTCTGGATATTTGACCTAAAGCAAGTTTTATAATTTCAGCCGGTTAAAACCATTTTGTATCTCTTTTGTATTTTGGCACTTATCTTGCTTTTCTTTTTAAAAGAACTGCCCAAAAAGCAGAATAATGCCGGGGTTTAATATCAGGGGTGTTTATAAAAAATTCCACTTGATAAAAAATTATAGGTATGTGAGGGAGTATTGAACAGGACGGTTTTCGAAACAGTTTGCTGGGCATTGTCATCCCCTGGTTTATCACCTGGTTCGCAAAAATGCCCACGGTCATCACCCCTGCCGGGATACTCCTGCCCCTGACCGTGAGCATCGGGATCGGTATCATCTTCGGGCTGTATCCTGCGGCCCGGGCTGCCAGTGTAGACCCTATTGTTGCCCTGCGCCATGAGTAGTCAGCGTATCCTGTGCCCAGGGATGCTCAAAACCCTACTTCATAGAGGAATACTGATTTTAAACAGGCTGCCTTTATCTTTCCGGCTCTGGACATCAATTTTTCCATGATGATACTGGGTGATGTGTTTCACTATGGCAAGCCCCAACCCTGTGCCCCCTTCATGCCGGCTTCTGGCTTTGTCCACCCGGTAAAACCGGTTGAAAATTTTTGGCAGATGCTCCTTATCTATGCCCCGGCCGTTATCTTTAACCGCAATATCGATGAACCGGCCCTGCTGTGATGCGATTATATCAATTGACGTATTTTCGCGGCTGTATTTTACCGCATTATCAACCAGGTTGAAAACAGCCTGTTCCATGAGGATGGGATCCACCATGGCAGTCAAGTCCTGGGGGCAGTCAATGCTGATGGTGATATTTTTTGCCTTTATCCCTGCGTTACAGCTGCTGACGGCACCCTGAATCAATGTTGAAACATGCTGGTTTTCAAACAGGATATCGGTTCCCTGCAGTCGTTCAAGCCGTGACAGGGCTAAAAGATCATTGATCAGCTCCACCATCCGGTTCACATTTTTCTCGATAATCCTTAAAAATTTTTCACCCTGGCGGGTATCCTTATCAGCCATCATTTCCTGGAGGGTTTCGATAAATCCCTTTATTGTTGTCAGGGGGGTTTTCAACTCATGGGAGACATTGGCGGCAAAATCCTTATGCATTCTTTCAAGCCGCCGTATCCGCGTGATATCATGAAAAATAATCAGGGTTCCCATGCGTCTTTCAGCGGTTTCATAAAGGGCTGTGGAATGGATGTTTAAAATCAGGTCCTCATTCCGTTTTATCACGATATCCGCCTCAACAGGTTCAGGAGTTGCCAGTGCCTGCTGAATAAATTTCTGGAACTCAATATTTCTTGCCACCTCTAAAATATATCTGCCCTTGAGTTCAGGTGCGGCAAAATCAAATATTTTTGCAGCGGCCGTGTTGATCGTGATGATTCTTTCATGTTTATCAATGGCAATAACCCCTTCCTGCATGCTTGAGTGAACCGCCTCAAGCTCCATGCTCCGGTTCCGGAACGCCTTGATTTTTTCATCCAGGTTCTGCGCCATCTGGTTCATGGTGACGGCCAGGTCTGATAATTCTTCAGAATCAGGGACAGCAAGCCGGGCACTCAGGTTTCCCTTGGCAAATTGAAGGGCCCCGTTTTTCATCAACTCAACGGGATGGGTGATTCGCCGGGTCACATAAAGGCTGACAATGCCGGCAATAAAAATGATGAATACCAGGGCAAGGAGAATATTGTTTCTCACGGATTTGATGCCGTTATCAATGGTGGAAATGGAAACAGATGTCCTTATGACCGCCATCACGGTTTTATCATCCATTACCGGAATCGCAATATACATCATATTTTTATCAAGGGTTGCGCTGTACCGTATGGAAACCCCTTTTTTTCGTTTCAAAGCTTCCATGATCTCCGGCCGCTTCATATGGTTTTCCATGGCGGCTGTATCCCCGAAGGAATCGCCCACCACAACACCTGACGGCAGAATAACCGTGACCCGTGTGTCGGTTTTTTCCCCAATATCCTTGCACTGTTCATCAATATCGCGGGTCCGGCCCTGGTTTTCTTTTAAAATATCCCCAAATTTTTTCTGCAGCAGTTTAGCCCTGATGGTTAATTCCTTTTCAGAATTTTCAAGAAAAAATTTCTTGAAATAATGGGTTGAATAGGATGTCACAGCGGTTAGCGACAGAAAGATAATCACCAGGAATGACGGGAAAATCTGCCAGATCAATTTCTTTTTTTTATTCATCTTGTTTATTCTTTAAACCTGTAACCAACGCCCCTGACCGTTTCAATGACAGCGGCATATTGGTTTAATTTTTTGCGCAGCCCCACGATAATGACATCAATGCTTCTGTGGGTCACTGCATAATTTTCACCGCGGATGGCATCAACGATCTGATTTCTTGTAAACACCCAGCCTTTTTTCTCTGCAAGAAACGACAGCAGTTCAAATTCCGAAAGGGTCAGATCGACAATATTCCCCTCAATGGTGACCACGTGCCTTGCCCGGTCAATAATCATGTCGCCTTCCTGCTTTATTGAATCCCTTGTCTGGGACACATCCTTTATTCGCCGGCGCAGAATAGACCGGATTCTTGCCACCAATACCTTTGGACTGAACGGTTTTGAAATATAATCATTTGCACCCAGCTCAAGTCCGGTGACAATATCGGATTCTTCCCCTTTTGCCGTTAGCATGACAATGGGGATATCACGGGTGTGATCATTATGTTTAAGATATTTGGTTACCTCAAGGCCGTCAATACCCGGCAGCATCAAATCAAGGACAATTAAATCCGGATGGGAGCGGTTGGCGGTCTTGATGGCCTGTTCGCCGGTCAATGCCGTCAAGATTGAGTATCCCTCATTTTTCAGATTGTATTTGATCAATTCAATGATGTCTTCCTCATCATCCACAATCAAGATGGTTTCTCTGGACATTTTTATTTCCTGTTTATTTGAATATATCACTGCGTTAACGAATAAGTTATAAACTGATTCTCAGTTGTCAATTTTTATCTTCCCTATAGTGTTGTGTTTCAGGTGTGCCTGACAATTTCACCCTCAATCAGATAAATCACCTCTTCTGCAATATTGGTGGTATGATCCCCGATTCTCTCCAGGTGCCTTGAAATCAGATACATATTAATGATTTCTTCTACCATTTCAGGATGCGTTTGAATATCTTTTTTCATGGAATCATAGGCATCGTTTCTCATCAGGTTTACCTCTTTATCCATATCCCTGACGTCATATGCCATATCCACGTCCATTCGCACAAGGGCATCAAGGCTCAGCCGCAGCATCTTTGCCGCCTGGTCTGCCATTAAACCATAATCATACTTAAACTTTTTATGATCGCGAAAAGAGGCTTTATACCGTTTGGCAATGTTGGCTGCATAATCTGCAATTCTTTCAAGATCATTGTTGATTTTTATCACAGCCACAAGAAATCGCAGATCTGTTGCCACGGGCTGATACAAAGCCAGTATTTTCAGACACTCTTCTTCCACTTCAATTTCACGTTCATCAATTTCAAAATCCGTATCAATTATTTTTTCAGCCAGCGCCAGGTCCTGGGTTTTTATGGCATGGATTGCCTTTTGCAGGCGATCCTCCACCATTGCCCCAAGCGACAGTATTTCTTTTTTTATTTTTTCGATTTCCCTTTGCAGATGCCCTGCCATAATTCTCTCCTTAACCAAATCTTCCGGTTATATAGTCTTCTGTCTGTTTTAATCCAGGCTTTGTAAACAACGTGTCTGTGTCATTAATCTCAATGAGTTTTCCCATATAAAAAAACGCTGTTCTGTCAGACACCCTTGCTGCCTGCTGCATATTGTGGGTGACAATAATAATGGTGAGTTTTGAAGAAAGAACACCGATTAATTCTTCAATCTTCTGGGTGGCAATGGGATCAAGGGCTGAAGCAGGTTCATCCATGAGCAATACCTCGGGATCAACGGCCAGGGCCCGGGCAATGCACAATCGCTGCTGCTGCCCCCCGGAAAGACCCAGGGCGGATTCATTCAACCTATCCTTGACTTCATCCCAGATGGCAGCCTGTTTTAAACTTGTTTCCACAATCCGGGTAATCTTTGCCTTGTCTTTTACCCCATTCACTCTCAACCCATAGGCAATATTTTCAAAAATGGTTTTGGGAAAGGGGTTGGGTTTTTGAAAGACCATGCCCACCCGCCTTCGCAACGTGACAACATCCAGTGACGGATCATAAATATCCTGTGCATCCAGCAGGGCCTGGCCCTTGACCGTGATGCCGGGAATCAGATCATTCATCCGGTTCAAACATCTTAAATAAGTGCTTTTTCCGCACCCCGAAGGCCCGATCAAAGCCGTCACCCTGTTCTCGGCAAATTCAATTGAAACCTGATGAAGCGCCTGGAATTTTCCATAAAAAAAATCCAGATTTTGGGTGTGCATTTTAATCCGTGTTTCCATTCAATCTATATCCTTAACTTTTTTCTCATTTTAGCCCGCAGGATGATAGCAGCCAGATTCATTCCAAGCACCAGGGCAATCAAGACAAGGGCGGTTCCATACTGCAAATGGCGGGTGGCCTCAATGTTGGTGCCGGCGGTTGCCAGCACATAGATGTGGTAAGGCAGCGCCATGACCTCATCAAAAACAGAGCCCGGAAGCTGGGGCGTGAAAAAAACAGCCCCGGTATACATGATGGGCGCGGTCTCTCCTGCCGCCCGGCTCATGCCCAGGATGGATCCGGTTATGATCCCGGGGAATGCCGCCGGCAGCACCACTTTTCTGATGGTCTGCCACTGGGTTGCCCCCATGGCAAGGGAGGCTTCCCGGTAAGTGTTGGGAACAGACTTTAATGCTTCCTCTGATGCCCCGATAATCACCGGCAGGGTCATGATCCCAAGGGTTAATCCGCCTGCGGCAATGGACACCCCCATCTTTAAAACAATACAGAAAAAGGCAAGGCCGAACAACCCGAACACAATGGAGGGAACCCCTGCCAGGTTATGAATGCCCAGCCGGATCAATCTGACCCGTTTGCCCTGGGTCGCATACTCACAAAGATAGATGGCTGATGCAACCCCAATGGGCAAAGCCGTAAGCAGGGTCATCAGGCACAGGGAAACGGTTCCGATAATACAGGGCAGGATACCGCCGGCCGTCATGGACTCTCTTGGGGCCTGGGTTAAAAACTCCCAGGAAATTGCCCGCCAGCCACGGGACACCATAAAATATACAATCACCAGGAGGGCTGCGCCATTGAGCAAGGCTGCGCCCTTAAAAAATGAAAAATATATTTTTTGGACAAATAGTCGATGTTTTATCATTACAAAGAAGCCTCTCCCGCCTGCCTGAACCGATGAGAAACAAAGTCGGCGATCAGGTTAAAAATCAGGGTGAACACAAACAACACAATCCCAATGGCAAACAGCGCATGATAATGCTCGCTTCCAAAAGGGGCTTCCGCCATTTCTGCTGCAATACTTGCCGGCAGTGGCCGGACCGGATCGAAAATAGAGGTGGGGATCATGGCAGCGCCGCCCGCAGCCATCAATACCACCATGGTTTCGCCAATGGCCCTTGACAACCCCAGGATGACCGCCGTACAGACCCCGGAAAGCGATGCCGGAAGGGTCACCTTTACAATGGTTTCAAAATGGGTTGCCCCCAATGCAAAGGATGCTTCCTTTAAAGACAGGGGCACGCTGAAAATTGCATCCTCAGAGATACTGCAGATGGTCGGGATCGCCATAAAGGCCAGCATCAGCGCGGCATTAAACATATTTAACCCCACCGGGATATCAAAGAGCTGCTGGATAAACGGGGCCACCACCACCATGCCGAAAAAACCAATGACAACCGATGGCATGGATGCCATAAGTTCCACAACGGGTTTGACGATTTGGGCCACTCTGGGTGAGACGATTTCTGCCAGATATATGGCGGTCATAATTCCCAGGGGTATGGCCATGGCGCCGGACAAAAGGGTGACGCAAAGGGAGCCCAGGATCAAAGGGAAAATGCCGAAATCCGGCGGGTCATCCGTGGGGTACCAGAAGTGACCGAACAAAAAATCTCTTACACTGATGTGATCAAAAATGGGCAGCCCTTCAGTAAAGAGGAACACCATGATTAATAACAGTGCGGTGATTGAAAACAGTGCCACCAGCAGAAACCCTGACCGCACTGTTTTATCGATGTGTTGACGTTTCAATTCGTTTCCTTGATTCCCTGTTAGAACAGCGGGATGGACCCGGCCTGTTTGACAAGTTCCTGGCCCTTTTTAGACAGGACAAAGGATAAAAACCCCATAGTATCGCCTTGGGGCCAGCCTTTTGTAAACATGAAAAGCCCCCTGGATATGGGGAAAGATCCATTCAGGGTTGTTTCTTCAGATCCTAGTATCCCGTCCACTTTAACTGCCTTGATCTCGTGGCTCAGATACCCCAGACCAACGTATCCGATGGCACCGGGTGTGTTTGCAACGGCCTGCACAATACCGCCGTTGGACGGTACGGTCAGGGCATTGGGAATAACACGGCCTTTTTCCATGACCAGGTCTTTCCATACCCCGAAAGTCCCTGAAGAACTGTCCCTGGAGATGACGACAATCTGACCCGGCGTTCCGCCCAGGTCCTTCCAGTCCTTTATCTTTCCCATGTAAATATCTTTGAGCTGTTCCATGGTCAGATCTGACACCGTGTTTTGGGGGTTAACCACCGGGACAATGGCATCCAGCGCAATCCTGAAGGGTACGGGATATACACCTTTGGTATTGGCCAGATCCACTTCCTTTTGCGTGATGAACCGTGACGCATTTCCAATGTCGCAGGTTCCGTCAATAATGGCCTTGATGCCGTTTCCGGAACCGCCGCCGGAAAGGGAAATCTTTACATCGGAATTTTGAGCCATATAGGCTTCAGCCGCCTTTTGCGCAATGGGAAGAACTGTTGTGGATCCCTTAATGACCAATTCCCCGGAAAATCCGGAAAAGGCTGTTATCAACAGAAAAATGATGCATACCGGTAATATTTTAATCAGCTTGTTCATCTCTTCTCCTTAAAAAAAATTCAATTCATGCTTTTATCCGGCATGTGCCGTCTTAAGGGAAAAGAGTACAACCAATGTGTTAGAATTGTATTAGGGTTGTGTTACGACAAAATTAAACATCAGGGAGTGATGTCTTTTTCAAGATACAGGATATTGCCCTTTTCATTATAGGAATAGCGGGAAAAATAGGTTTCCATGATAATAATACCGCGGCCATGGTCCTCGTCCTCATCCAGATCTTCTATCTGCTGTTTTCTCCAGTCAAACCCGTTTCCCTGATCTTCAATCATCAACTTGAGCAATCCATTGTTGACAATGGTCAACATAAACCTGACCTTTTTTTCAGGATCACCTGCATTACCATGGCGAACCGCATTGGTGAGACCTTCGCGCATAACAAGATTAATGGGAAAAAGCTGTTTTTCTATTCCCTCTATCCTGAAGCGAAGATAATTTGTAATCTGTTCACACACTTCATCTATATTCTCCAAGGTTGAAGAAAAAGTAAAGTCGATTGAATCTTCTGTCGTAAAAACGTCAAAAAAAGGATGTGTTGAAGTCATATTCTTATACCTTTACGCACAGGACAACAAGATCATCCTCAGGCAAGTCATCGTCACCAAAAAGGATATTCACAAGTTCTGCCGGTGCCTTGTCATAGGGTACATGTGCGATTTTCTTATACATTGGCAAGAGGCTGTCTGCTCCGCTTGCCCATGTAATCTTGTTTTTTGCCGATTCAACAAGACCGTCGGAATACACAAAAAACTTATCCCCCACGGTCACTTTAATGCTTTGAGTGCCGAATTGAGCATCCTTGAACATACCAAGGACATCGCCATCGGTTTGAATCAGATAGGGCTCGCCATCCTGGGGCAGACAGACCACAGGCGGATGACCGGCATTGATAATGGTCAATTTTTTTGTAGTTCGATTAATATGCATATAGCAGGCAGTAAGATATTTACCCTCGGGCAATATCTCCACAAGAACATCATTGATCATTTTCATACTTTCAGCCGGAGAGTAGACAGGGGTGCAGTTCTGGGCCAGCAAGGCCTTTACCGAGGCCGTCATATAGCTTATTTTAATATCATGCCCTGAAAAATCCGCCACAAAGTAACCGGTTATTTTATCGGAAATGTTTAAGATATCGTAAAAATCACCGCCCGCTTCTTCAAGGGACTTATAGTAAACACCAAATAATGCATCCGGGTTTTCTTCAGGGGTCGGCAGCATGGCCACCTGGGCCTCCGTCACCTGTCGAAGCTTGCTTGCCTGGTCTGCAATCAATGAGTTGGTGGCAATGGACAGTTTTAGATGGATTCTCACCCTGGCCAGCACCTCCAGGGGATGAAATGGTTTTGTAATATAATCCACTGCCCCCAGATCAAACCCTTTCAATTTTGAATCCACTTCAATGACACCGGTCAGAAATATCACCGGGATTGAATTTGTTTTTATATTGTCTTTAAGCTTCTTGATAACATCAAATCCGTTTTCTCCGGGCATTTCAATATCCAGGATAATCAGATCCGGCTGCTCCTTCACTGCAATAGCCCTGGCATCCGGACCGTTGTTTGCAGAAAAGATTCGATACCCTTCCTTGGACAAAGATTTTTCTATAAGCTTTAAGTTTAAAAGATTATCGTCAACTGCCAGAACCGTGTAGGGTTGTTTGTTTCCCATAACAATAAAGACCTTTTTAAATCAAAACTATATATTTTTAAGAGCGTTAACCATTCTTTCAAGATCACATACATATGTTTCAAAATTTTCAAGGCTTCCTTTTTTCGCCTGCATTTCCATATCTCTGGTAAGATTAAATATCTCATCAAATCCAAGATTGCCGGATGCACCTTTAATGGAATGCGATGCAGCAGCTGCATCCTGGGGGCTGCCTTCTTTGACGCCTTTTTTGATTTTATCAATATCTGAAAAGGTCGTGGTTACAAAGAGCTCGACCAACTCCATAAAATCATCATCATCAATCCCCAGCCTTGAAGCAAGATCTTTAAAATCCATAAGGGCTCCTTGTTTGTGTCTTGAATAAAAAAAGATAAGAAATTGTTATAGTCAAAAATTATAGATAAGTTTTTACCTGTTGTAAACCTTCAAATTTAAAAAAATGGTTGCCTTTTTTAAAAATACTTATTAAAAATACCTTTCCCGATTCCATGACGAGGTTACGATGACAGACAAAAAAATTTTAGTTGTTGATGACGAAGAAGCAATCCGCAATCTGTTTAAAGCGGCTTTAATGCAAAAAAAATACACTGTGTTCTGTGCAGAGTCCGGTGAAGAGGCGCTTGAAATCCTTGACATGGAATCCATCCCGGTTATGTTCCTGGATATCAATTTACCCGGCATGAATGGAATGGATCTGTGCAAAAAGATTTTAGAAAAAACACCTGGAACAATTGCCTATGCCGTCACCGGACATACTTCAAACCGTAAATCCGCGGAATGCAAGGAAGCAGGGTTTCAAGACTATTTTTCAAAACCAATACCGATACAGACGCTTTTTGACGCAGCACAGGATGCGTTCAACAGACTATAAATCCCGTTTTTAATCATTTTTCATCCCACAGGTTTCCATTGATGATTTGTTTGATTTGAAATTGACAAATAAAATAAAGGAATCATCTTTATAAGTCAAACAAAGGAGAAACCAAAAAAATATGGGGAAGTGCCGACGGCATCCACATCGGGAAACACCGTACCGGTGTGAAAAATATGATACCTATCTTTGCAAAGAATGCCTCCGATGCAAAGACCCGGAACTTTACTGCAAACACAGGGCCTCCTGCGCCATCCATTTTATCACACAAAAAGGGTTTGACCCACAGGATTGACTCATATGAAAAAAGACACGCACAATTTTATCCAGGAGTATAAAGGTCTGGGAGCTTTTGGCCTTGACCGGAAAACAGATGAAGAAACCATCATGTTTTATCTTCAAAAATTTTCTGAAGACTCATTTTTAAAAACACTTCTCCCAAGACTGTCAGACCAGGAACTTGAAGAAATCTACCTGTTTATCAACAACAAGATAAAACAGCACCTTTCAGAACATGAATATCATGGGCTCTTTTTAAAAGACCGGTAGGGTTTGTTGTAATCATTGGTTTGTATTGGTAAGCCTCTTTCTTTTTATTCAATATCCAAAAATATATCCTTGACTCTACCCGAATATTGACATATTCCAACCTAATTTCAGTAAACAAGTTTTGAATATTTTTTTATTATTGGAGTTTTAAAAATGAATAGAAAGATTGTTTTTCCCGGCATTTTAGCAGTTATCGTTATTATAATCCTTGCCATCAGCGCCCATGCAGGAAATAAAAGCCTGATGATGGCGACCACCACCAGCACGGACAACACAGGCCTTTTAGAGTATCTTATGCCCCACTTTGAAAAACAAACCGGAATTGCCATAAAATGGACTGCCACAGGAACCGGCAAAGCATTAAAACTGGGCCAGAACTGCGATGTTGACGTTCTCCTGGTTCATGCGCCGGCAGCTGAAAAAAAATACATTGAAAGCGGATATGGAAAGGATCGAAGAGAAATCATGTATAATGATTTTGTCATTATCGGACCCCAAAGTGATCCTGCCGATGTAAAAGGCAAAAGCATATCAGATGCGTTAAGTGCAATCAAAAATAAGCAGGCCAGATTCATGAGCCGCGGCGATGATTCCGGGACCCATAAAAAAGAAAAACTGTTGTGGAAAGAAGCCGACGTTCCATTACCGGATAAAGAAAACTGGTATGTCCAGACCGGACAGGGAATGCTTGCCACCATCAATATGGCCCAGGAAAAAGAGGGGTATACCATGACCGATAGAGGCACGTACATCAAATACCAGTCCACAAAAGGCGGCAATGCCCCGTTAAAAGTTCTGGTGGAAAAAGACGGCATCCTGTTGAATCAGTATAGCGTATTGACCCTTGATCCCAATAACTGCCCCACGGCAAAACATGATCTGGCCCTTGAATTCTCCAACTGGATGGCTTCACAAACCGCCCAGGATCTGATAAAAGACTTCAGACTGCTGGGGGAAAAGCTGTTTATACCAAACGCTGAATAAAAGGATATCATGGACTTTATCGTTGCAGGTGTTGCCAAAGCCATAGCGCTTCTGACCAGCGGCGACGCTGCAACCTGGACTGCGGTCTTTGCAACATTAAAAGTATCTACCTGCTCCATGCTGCTCAGCGTTGGAGCAGGTTTGCCTTGCGGCTTTGTTCTTGGATATTTTGATTTCAAAGGCAAAAAACACATCAGAACAATCCTGGACACCCTTCTTGCACTGCCGACGGTTTTTATCGGTCTTGCGGTTTATGCCTTTATTTCACGACAGGGCCCCCTGGGGGATCTGGGACTTCTTTTCACCCTGACAGGGATTGCCATCGGCCAGACCATCCTTGCCTTTCCCATCGTAACCGCCATTACTGCCGCCACCATTGAAAACATTGATCATGACCTTAAACTGACCCTTGTCTCCCTGGGAGCCGGCAAGCGCCACATCATTGCCACCTGTCTCTGGGAAGTGAGATACGGCATACTGGCGGCAGCCGTCATGGCCTATGGCAGAGTCTTAACAGAAGTCGGCATCTCCATGATGGTGGGCGGCAATATCAAGTACCACACCCGGACCATTACAACCGCCATTGCCCTTGAAACCAACAAGGGGCTTTTTGCAGACGGTATTGCGCTGGGGCTGGTGCTGATCACCATTGCCTTTATTGTAAATCTATCCCTGTCTTTTCTAAGGAAGCAATGACAACAAAAGAACCGGCATACCATTTAAACGATATCCGTCACTATTACGGAGACACAAAAGTACTGGAGATTGATACCCTTAAAATTGAAGAAAGCTCCATAACAGGCCTTATCGGGCCAAACGGCAGTGGAAAAACCACTCTCTTAAAGCTGTTGGCCTTTGCTGTAAAACCCACACGGGGTATCATACTTTACAAGGGGCGCCCGGAAGTTCCATTTTCACCAGCCATCCGCTCAAAGGTGACCCTTTTAACCCAGAAGCCCTATCTGTTAAAACGGACGGTTTTTGAAAATGTTGCCTATGGTCTGAAAATCAGAAAAGACAAAAACCGTCTTGAAGAACGGGTGAAGAACGCCCTGTTAACTGTCGGGCTTGACTTTCAGAAATTTGCCCCAAGAAAATGGCACGAACTGTCAGGCGGAGAGGCCCAGCGGGTGGCCATGGCAGCAAGGCTTATCTTAAAGCCCGAAGTCCTGCTCCTTGATGAACCCATTGCAAGTGTTGACACGGAAAGTGCCGGACTGATCCGTGATGCGTCTTTAAAAGCCCGTGAGAACTGGGGGGCAACCCTTGTTATTGCAAGCCATGATCTGCAATGGCTGTATTCCATCAGTGACAGACAGCTTTCCATCTTTAATGGAAACATTTTCTCTACCGGCATGGAAAACATTATCACAGGGCCGTTTGAACAAGGCGATGATAAAATCGTTGTAAAAAAACTGGACGACGGACAGATCATCACTTTAACCGCCCCTGAAAAGAAAACAGGCATTGCCGTCATCAGAAAAAAAAGCATTTCAATTGATCTTGAAAAGCAGGCAGACCAAAGTTTTTTAAATCAATTGTCCGGCCAGATTGCTTCCATGCTGTTGGAAAAGAAAACCGGCCATATCATGGCAACCATTTATATCCACGATCTTTCCTTTGTTTTAAGGCTCACCCCGGGTCAAATCAGCAGCCTTGATCTGTACCCCGGCAAAAAAGTCATCCTCAAATTTCAATCAACTGATGTGGAATGGATTTAACCCCTATTCCGGGTCTGGCTTTAAAACAAGAAAAAACAATTTCCCGTATTGATTCATATGGCCGGCGGTAAAACCGGCATAATTATTGTTTCCACAGAAAAGATCTGCCCGGGAAGGTCCCCTGATGGCACCCCCTGTGTCCTGGTTCATCACAAAAAAAGAAGCCTTTTCCCACTCTTTTATAGGATTGATACGGATGGTATCCGGCAACTGGGACTGCATAAAACACAAGGCCCCTTTCGGGAAAATCCGGCTGTCCGTGGCAATGGACCGAAAGGCAGTCACTTCAACGCCAAGGCTGCCATAGGGTCCGCCCGCTTCTGTTTTAAAAAATACGAAACTCTCATTGTGGTGCAGCACTTCATCCATTCTTTGAGGGTGAAATTCAAGCCAGGTTCGAATGGCCTGCATGGACATGTTTTCTTTTAGAATCTCGTTTTTTTCTATTAAATATCGTCCGACAGACCGGTAAGCATTCCCATTGGAGCCTGCATAATGAACCCTTAACAGATCTCCATTGCCCAGATCAATTCTTCCCGAGCCCTGGATTTCAAGAAAAAACCGGTCTACCCGGCTTTTAAGCCACACAACAGGTTCTGATCGGGTATGAAAATCTTCCAGCGTATTAATCTGTCCCCGTGAAAAATAGGGCACTACCCTTTTTGTTGAATCATCAACCCTGGCAACCAGCCGTTTTTGCCCCTTGAATTGATCTGAAAACGCGGACAGATCAATTTCCACCAAATCATCAGGTCGACCGTACAAAGGATAAACAGCGTCATCATTTCGAGTCAGGCTTCCCTCATAGGTGGGTTCAAAATATCCTGTAAAAAGCACCTCGCCATCCTGATTTCCTGCAGCCGCATACACAATAAAAAACGTCTGGATAAATTCATTTAGCGCAGCTGTGGACGGCTCTTTTTCCAGAAAGGCTTTAAAGGTCTCCAAAGACCTGATCATATGGGCAGCCGTATAAATCTGTTTTCCATACTGATATTTTCTTTGAAGGGGTACTTTTTTAAAATAGGACAAACTGTGATCAATGGAGGCTGTCAACCCTTTAAAATCAAGTGTATCAATAAACAATGGATAGTGTCTAGGGGTCAGTTGTTTCAAAGAATTCAATTGGGAGGGTGTTTCTTTGCTCCCTGGATGACATCCGAAAAAAAAACAGGCTGCCGCCACAAGGGCCAGAACCCGGATACAGATCAGGGAAATCTTCTTGTGCATCTTATTCATCAGCTTGATTCTGCTTGTTAAATTCTTTGGTAAAGGTTTTTGCATAGGCTATTTCCTGCAGATTCTCCATGGTTTGAGAAGACACCTCAAGGGTTTCAAGTTTTTTAGCAGTAGACATGACCCGTGTTTCCAATGCCCCCACTGTCCTGTTATAGGTTGCCACACACTTTTCAATATCCCTTCCAAGGTGGTTGATATTGTCGGACATGCTGCAAAGCCTTGAAAAAAGCTCTATGCCGAGCGCTCTGATCTCTTGAGCATTTTCATAACTCTTTTTTTGTTTCCAGGAATAGGAAACCGCTTTTAAAAGAGCAATCAGCGTTGTAGGGGTGGCCAGGATCACCCCGTTTTCTATCCCTTTTTCAATCAGATCCGGATAAACAGTCAAAGCTGCTGAAAAAAAATTTTCCCCCGGAATGAACAACACCACAAATTCAGGGGTCGGGGTAATGAGTTCAAAATAATTTTTCGATGCCAGGTTTAAAATATGCTTTAAGACCTGGCGCCCGTGATCCTTCATCCGCTCTTGTCTTTCCTTGTCACTGGATGCCTCCAGCGCATCCAGGTAGGCCATGAGCGGCACCTTTGAATCAATGATAATCTTGCGGTTTTCCGGCAGGGTCACCACCATATCCGGGCGAATGGAGCCTTTGTGGCCCCCGGAAGACAGCTGCTCATGAAAATCGCAGTGATCGGTCATGCCGGCAAGTTCCGCCACCCGTTTTAATGTAGATTCTCCCCAGCGCCCCCTGACATGGGGAACCCGCAATGCCTTTACAAGATTTCCGGTTTCAATGTGTAAAAGATTCTGTGATCTTCCCATTTCCATGAGTTTTTCCGTGATGGTGCCATAGGCTTTTTCCCTGTCTTTTTCCATGAGATTCAAGTGGGCTTCATATTTATCAAGGGTCTTTCTCACTGGATCAACGGTTCTTAAAATCTGATCTCCCTTGATATCAAAATCCTTTCTAGCCTCTTTGACATAGGAAGAAAAATATTTATCCGCAAGTTCCAGAAACCGTTCCGTATTATCCAGCAATGCCTCATTGGAAAGGGTTTTTATTTTTTTTGAAAAAAACAGGCTCCCTGACTTTACAAGGATAAAGCAGACAAGGATCCCCAGACAGAACCCTATCCCCAGATATGCCATGTTTTCAAGGGAAATCGCGCTATTTTGCAGTATATGTTCCGCTTTTGCCCCCTGATTTGGATCGAAGATGGATATCCGATATTTTCATTGCCTTATCATAGGATTTGCACATGTCGTAGATGGTCAGGGCAGCGATAGAAACTGCGGTCAACGCTTCCATTTCCACACCGGTTTTTCCCGTCAGCGACACCTCGGCTTCAATATCAATAGCCTGATGCTTTGTATCAAAGGAAAAATCAATCCTGGCATGGGTAATATTTAACGGGTGGCACATGGGGATCAGATCCGAAGTTTTCTTTGCCGCCATTACGCCTGCAATCCGCGCCGCCTCAAGGACATTGCCTTTTTTCACCTTTGCATCCATAATCCTGTCAAGGGTATCTTTTTCCATTGAAATTTTACCAACAGCAATGGCAGTCCGCCTGGTTTCGGTCTTATCGCCCACATCCACCATCCTGACCCTGCCGTCCTTATCCAGATGCGTAAAATCCGTCATTTAATTTCCCTGTTTAAAATATTGTTTTTTGCTCGTCACCTGGGTCTTCACCTGGTTCAAGGTATCGGTCAGGGTTGAAATAACATTTTCCCGGATATTGCCTGCCACCGCCAGGAACATGACATCATCCCCCACAGCAAGCGGTTTTCCTTCATTGATATGGATCAGGATTTCAATAATTCCCGGTCTTTTTTTCTGTTCGGTAATAATCTGAACCAGCCTGTCGTGATCCACCACAATTTCAAGTCCTGTTACTTCCTCTCCTTCACGGGATGTCCCTCTGACCACACCGTTATGGCATAAAATCATTCCTGCCTTGTGGAAATCCGGATGGGCTTTGATCTGGTCCACCATTTGGGTCATATTCATGTTTTTCTCCTTTTTTCAGCAATTTTTTTTGCCTGTTCAAGATCCTGAGGCGTATTCACATTAAAAATAAACTGCATTTGAGGATCCAGCGCTTTCAATTGATCCGTGGGAATCTCCTTGACCCTGTTTTTCCTGAAAAATTTTTTAATCATAAAGATATTTTTTTCAAGATTTTTCTCAATCAAAGGAATGCAGTCTTTTGAATACACGGCTGACAAAGCCTCAAGGCCGTCATCAGTCCTGGGAATGATCACGTCATACCCGGGTTCTATCTGGTTCACAATATGTTCGATGACCGACTGGTTAACAAAAGGGGTATCACAGGCGGTTACATAGGCATGGCCATATGACGCATAGAAAAGCCCTGCATGAAGCCCGGCCAGCGCACACCGTGACGGAATAATATCCGTCACCACGGTCATGTCCCAACCGGCAAACGCTGCCGGCTCGTTCACCACGATAATGACTTCTTTGAACAGGTTTAAAAACACCCCATAGATGCTTTCAAGAATCATGGATTCCCCGATCTTTCGAAATGTCTTTTTTTCCCCGGGAAGCCTGCTGTTTTTCCCGCCCGCCAGTATCACACCTGTACAGTCAAATAACATTTACACCTATCCTGCTTGAAAAAATTTTTTTATCCTAGACTGATTATAGCAACTCAAAGTTAAAATCAAGGTGTTGCCCGCCATAAAAAAAGATGATACATCATTTACAAACACCATAAAACAAGGGAAGGCCGCTATATGAAAAAGAAAAAGACCATCCTGAACGATCAGGATTTTAAACGGATCATCACAAGAATGTCCCATGAAATCATTGAAAAACATAAGGGAACCCGGAACCTTGCCCTTGTCGGGATACAGACACGGGGGGATTTTCTGGCAAAACGGCTGGCAGACCAAATCCGGAAAATAGAAAACGTAACTCTCCCGGTGGGCAGCATGGATATCAACATGTACCGGGATGACTGGACAAAAATCAGCCACCAGCCCATCGTCCGGCCATCCAATATTCCGTTCAGTGTAGATGAAATGGACATTATCCTTGTGGATGATGTGCTGTTCACAGGGAGAACCATCAGAGCTGCCATGGATGCCTTGATGGATTTTGGCAGGCCTTCCCGCATCGAGCTTGCCATCCTGGTAGACAGGGGGCACAGGGAGCTTCCCATTCAGGCCGATTACAACGGCATTTTAATCAACACTGAACATCAGGACATGGTTAACGTTCTGGTCGCCGAACATGACCAGCAGGATAAGGTTTATATAGAACAGGATTAAAAAATGAGTACGGCTTTACATAAAAAAAACATTCCCGAACATATCAGGGTTGCCGTGGTTTCCGTCTCAACAACACGGGGACTGCCCCAGGACAAATCCGGTGCCTGGATAAAAAAACAGGTTAAAAAAGAGGGCCATGAAGTGGTGGTCCATCAAACCGTAACCGATGATATTCAGGCCATCAGGGAATTGACCGAGCATATCACACAAAAGATCAGCCCTGATGTCATCATCATGTCAGGCGGTACCGGCATCAGCCCCAAAGATGTGACCATTGAAGCCGTCAAGCCCCTGTTTGAAAAAGAACTCACGGCTTTCGGCCCGCTGTTTGCCCAGCTGAGCTTTGAAGAAATCGATTCTGCGGCCATTCTCTCCCGGGCAACCGCCGGCATCATCAAAGAGACCATCCTCTTTTGCATGCCCGGCAGTATCAAAGCCTGCAAACTGGCCTGCAATGCCCTGATCTTTCCTGAACTTGGACACCTTGTAAAACATATTAAGGAATAAAAAAATGAAAGCCGTTGACGCATTTATTGACACCTGGACCGAAACCGAATCCAAAACCAGACAGGCCTTTACAGAGATTTATAACCACCTGAAAACCCTTGATGACATCACCCTTGAATTTAATGAAAGACCCGGGGTAAGCTATTCTCTCCGCCCCCGGCACAACCGCCAGAAAAAGCGCTCTCTTTTTGCCATGGTGGATGTGATTGATGATGATCCCGGCGACAGATGGCTGTCAGTATGTTTTTACGGTGAAATGATCACCGACCCTGATGAGACAGGCGACCTTATCCCTGAAGGCCTCCTGGGTGAAGACGGTTATTGTTTTGACCTGTATGAATATGACAAGGATGAGATTCAATACTTAAAACAACGGCTTTCCCAGGCCCATGAAAATGCAGGGGAATAAGATCCGGGAAAAATACGAAAACACCTATCAGATGTGTCACAGAACAATGACCAAACAGGAATAGAATGACAAAAAAAGCTCTCATAACAGGTATAACAGGACAAGACGGTGCATACCTTGCCGAGTTCCTTCTGAATAAAGGATACCAGGTCCACGGTATTAAAAGAAGATCCTCCCTTTTCAATACCGACAGGATAGACCACCTCTACCAGGACCCCCATGAAAAAGACCGGCACTTGATCCTCCACTACGGAGACCTGACGGATTCAACCAACCTGATCAGAATACTCCAACAGGTCCAACCCGACGAGGTATACAACCTTGCCGCCCAGAGTCACGTGGCCGTGTCCTTTGAATCCCCGGAATATACAGCAGACACGGATGCCCTTGGCACACTTCGCCTGCTGGAAGGCATCCGTCTTTTGGGCCTTGAAAACAAAACCCGGTTTTATCAGGCCTCCACATCAGAACTCTTTGGCAAGGTACAACAAACCCCCCAGACCGAAACAACCCCTTTTTATCCCAGGAGCCCCTATGCCGTGGCCAAACTCTATGCTTACTGGATTACGGTCAACTACCGGGAAGCCTATAACATCTATGCCTGCAACGGCATTTTGTTCAACCACGAATCCCCCCTGCGCGGTGAAACCTTTGTCACCCGCAAGATCACCCGGGCTCTTGCCAGAATCAGCCTCGGCCTCCAGGATTGCCTGTTTCTAGGCAACCTGGATGCAAAAAGAGACTGGGGCCATGCAAAAGACTACATTAAAATGCAATGGCTCATGCTCCAGCAGGACACCCCGGAAGATTATGTCATTGCCACAGGCAAACAATATTCAGTCAGAGACTTTGTGAACATCGCTGCCAAAGAACTCAACATAGATATCCTCTGGAAGGGCAAAGGCGTGGAAGAAAAGGGATTTGACAAAAAAACCAACAAACTGATTGTTGCCGTAGATCCAAAGTATTTCAGGCCCACAGAGGTGGAAACCCTCCTGGGTGACCCGTCAAAAGCCAAGCAGAAATTAGGATGGGAACCCAAAATAACCTTCCGGGAAATGGTAACCGAAATGGTCAGCCAGGACCTTTTGGCAGCCAAAAAAGATCACCTGTGCCAGACCCACGGCTTTAACACTTTTAAATACAACGAATAATTTTGAAAAAAAACGATAAAATATTTATTGCCGGCCCCAAAGGCCTGGTAGGCTCAGCCCTGATCCGCCATCTTGAAAAAAAAGGCTATGCCCGCCTTTTGACCCCAACCCATGCAGAACTTGAACTCATGGACAGCCGGGCCGTATCTGCTTACTTTGAAAAAAACAAACCCGATTATGTGTTCCTGGCAGCGGCAAAAGTCGGCGGGATCCTGGCCAACAGCACCTATCCTGCTGATTTCATCTACCAGAACCTGATGATCCAGAACAATATCATCCACCAGTCCTATGTCCACAAGGTAAAAAGACTGCTCTTTTTAGGCTCTTCGTGCATCTATCCCAAACACTGCCCTCAGCCCATGAAAGAAGAATACCTCATGACCGGCCCCCTGGAGCCAAGCAACTCCCCCTATGCCATAGCCAAAATAGCCGGCATTGAAATGTGCTGGGCATATAACCGGCAATATGGAACAAAATTTATTCCTGTCATGCCGACAAACCTTTTTGGACCCAACGACAATTTTGACCTTGAAACATCCCATGTCCTGCCTGCCCTGATAAAAAAATTTCATGAAGCAAAAATGAATGGTTCTGAATCCGTGACTGTCTGGGGAACCGGCAAACCGACAAGAGAATTTTTACATGTGGATGATCTGGCAGATGCCTGCTGCTTTATTATGGGACAAAATTTCTCTCTTAAGGAATATCAGAACAATCCCCTGCTGAACATCGGTACGGGAAAAGATATCAGTATCAAAGACCTTGCCGAACTCATTCAATCTATCGTAGGGTTTAAAGGTAATATCATTTTTGATACGTCCAAACCTGATGGAACCCCTCTAAAAAAGCTGGATGTGTCGAAAATCAATTTTTTAAACTGGTTCTCGACAACTGCATTGAAAGACGGTATAGAAGCCACCTATACTTTTTTTAAAGAAATGCAAACATCAATTTAAGAAAGCGGACACTCATGCGTAAAGGAATCATATTAGCAGGCGGATCAGGCACACGGCTGTATCCATTGACCTACTCGGTCAGCAAACAGCTCATGCCCGTGTATGACAAGCCCATGATTTATTATCCCCTGTCCACCCTGATGCTCTCGGGCATCACGCAGATACTGATCATCACAACCCCCCATGACCTTGAAAATTTCAAGCATCTATTGGGGGATGGGTCTCAATGGGGTATTTCTATCGAATATGCCGTCCAGCCTTCTCCTGACGGGCTTGCCCAGGCATTTATCATTGGAGAAGACTTTATTAAAAATGATTCGGTCACACTGGTTTTGGGAGACAATATCTTTTATGGCGAAGGTTTATCAGACCGTCTGCAGGTGATTGCAAAAAAAGACAGCGGCGCCACCATATTCGGATATTATGTCAAAGATCCCCAGCGCTATGGCGTTGTAGGGTTTGACAACAACGGCAGCGTTACAAGCCTGGAAGAAAAACCAAAAATCCCAAAATCAAACTATGCAATTACAGGACTGTATTTCTACGACAATAATGTGATAAAAATTGCCAAACAGATGAAACCCTCAATACGGGGAGAACTTGAAATAACCGATGTCAACAACACCTATCTTTCCCAGGGCAAACTGAACGTAGAACTGTTCAGCAGGGGAACGGCATGGCTGGATACCGGGACCCATGAATCTCTCCTGGATGCCGCAACCTTTATTAAAGTTGTAGAAGATCGACAGGGGCTGAAAATTGCCTGCCCTGAAGAGATTGCCTTTAGAATGAAGCTCATCAACGCAGAACAATTGAAAAAAATTGCACAACCCATGAAGAAAAACGGTTACGGCCGATATCTATTAGACCTGTTAACCCAATACAATAAAAAATGAAATATATACCACTTAACATACCGGATATTATCCTGATGAAACCCCAGGTCTTTGGGGATCACCGGGGATTTTTCATGGAAACCTTTCGGGAAGATGACTTTAGAGCAAACGCTGCTGATGTTAACTTTGTCCAGGACAACCACAGCAAATCCACTCAAGGCATTTTGAGAGGTCTTCACTACCAGATAAAACACCCCCAGGGCAAACTGGTCCGTGTGACGTCAGGAGAGGTCTTTGATGCAGCGGTCGACATCAGAAAATCTTCCCCTTTCTTTGGAAAATGGTCAGGTGCAGTCCTTTCGGCAGAAAATAAACACATGCTCTGGATTCCGCCCGGTTTTGCCCATGGGTTTTATGTATTAAGCCATGCGGCAGAATTTACATATAAGTGCACAGACTACTGGGCGCCTGAACATGAACGATCCATTTTATGGAATGACCCTGCCATTGCAATTGACTGGCCGATCATCCCGGGATCACCCCCCATATTATCACAAAAGGATGGTGACGGATCACCTCTTAAAACCGCAGAGGTGTTTGCATGAAAGTTCTTTTACTGGGCTCAAACGGACAGCTGGGGTGGGAGCTGCAACGCACCTGTCCAGAACATGTTTTCCTGACCACCTGCGACTTTCCAAAAGTAGATTTTGGCAGTACGGACAGTATTACCCAATGCATCAACACGACCCAGCCTGACTGCATCATCAACGCAGCCGCATATACAGCTGTTGATAAAGCCGAACAGGACAAAGACCTGGCCTACAGAATCAATCACCAGGCTGTCCTTGAGATTGCAGAACTTTGCCAAAACAATAAAATTACCTTGGTTCATATCTCTACGGATTTTATTTTTAACGGCCAAAACTTCAAACCCTATAAGCCGGATGATTCACCTGATCCCAAATCCATTTACGGCAAATCAAAACTTGAAGGAGAGCAAACCGTCCGCAGAATTTTAAAAGACCGGGCATTGATTATCAGAACAGCCTGGCTTTACTCCTCCCATGGCAATAATTTTGTTAAAACCATGCTCAACCTCATGAAAGAAAAACCAGGCTTGAATGTCATAGACGAACAGATTGGAACCCCCACCTGGGCATATGGCCTGGCCCAGACCATATGGACAGCGCTTGACAAAAAAATACACGGCACCTTTCACTGGACAGATGCCGGCATTGCCTCCTGGTATGATTTTGCCGTAGCCATCCAGGAAGAAGGACTGCAAACAGGGTTGCTCGATAAATCTATCCCTGTTAATCCTGTCCCGGGCCACCAGTATCCAACCCCTGCCAAAAGACCCATGTACAGCGTCCTTGACAAAACATCCTTCTGGCAGGCCTTAGAAATCACCCCCATTCACTGGCGTGTTCAGCTCAGATCCATGTTAAAGGAACTTGAACCATGAAAAACCTCCTTGTTACAGGTGGCGCAGGATTCATCGGCACAAATTTTGTCTATTACTGGCTCAATAAATACCCTGAAGACCGACTGGTCGTTCTTGATGCGTTAACCTATGCCGGAAATAAAGAAAATTTATCAGAAGCCCAAAAAAATCCCAGGTTTAAATTTGTCCATGGCAATATCCTGGATCAACCCCTTGTTGAATCCCTCCTGGTCTTCCACAAGATTGACACCCTTGTTCATTTTGCCGCAGAATCCCATGTGGACAGATCCATCCTCGGCCCGGATGAATTTATCAATACCAATATTGTGGGAACCCATTCCCTGCTGAAAGCTGCCAAAAAAACATGGCTTGACAAAACCCCGCAAAACCACCGGTTCCACCACATCTCAACCGATGAAGTATATGGATCATTAAAACCAGATGATTCCCCCTTTACCGAAACAACCCCCTATACCCCCAACTCACCCTATGCTGCCAGCAAGGCCGCATCAGATCACCTGGTCCGGGCGTATCACAAAACCTATGGCTTGCAGGTCACCATCAGTAACTGCTCCAACAATTATGGGCCATACCAGTTTCCTGAAAAGCTTATCCCGTTAATGATCACAAATATCCTCACCGGAAAGCAAATCCCTGTCTACGGGGACGGCCGGCAGATCCGCGACTGGCTCTATGTGGATGATCACAACCTGGGCGTTGATCTGATTCTTGGAAACGGAACCCCGGGAGAAACCTACAATATCGGCGGTAACAACGAATGGGCCAACCTGGACATTGTTAATCTGGTCTGTGAGGCAATGCACAACGAATTTTTAAAAGACACTGAACTTGCAAAAAGATATCCCCATTGCCCCTCATCACACGGCAATCATCCTCAAACTCTTGTCACCCATGTCACGGACAGGAAAGGCCATGACCGCCGTTATGCCATCGACCCTGAAAAAATCACTTCAACTCTTGGATATTCTCCTGAAGAATCCTTTAAAACCGGGATTCAAAAAACCATAAACTGGTTTTTGCAACAAAAATCAGTATAGCAACATCCGACACCTGGAAATACTTGTTGCTTTTAAAATAAAATACCACATCCTTTCATTTTTTGAAAGGATGTGGTATTTTATAAACCATGAACACAATTACCAACAAAATCATTCATCACGGACTTGCCGACAGGCCTCTAACGGTTTCTCAGTTGAAAAGAATGGTAGACGGCAGTGCCCAAAGCCGATACAACCTGGTTAACCGAGCCATAAACAGCGGCGAATTAATCCGCCTTCAGCGAGGCTTGTATATACTCAATGACCGATTCCGAAATCATCCATGCCACCCATTTGTTTTGGCCCAGGCTATTGCACCTGGCAGTTATATCTCGTTTGAAACATCATTAGCACATCATGGATGGATTCCCGAGGCGGTTTTTACCACAGCCAGTGTAGTCCCTGGTAGAAAATCACGGCAATTTGAGCATGAAACAATGGGTATTTTTCATTTTTACCCCCTTGCTGTACACAAATTGTCTTTTCTGGAACTGATTAGCAGACATACCATAAACAATCAAACCATTCTGTTGGCAAAACCTTTGAGGGCATTGACAGACCTGATTTGTCACAGGAAACTGTCTTGGGAAGGGATGGATTGGCTTTCAAATGGTCTCCGAA
>JAHJLN010000119.1 GCA_018821715.1 Pseudomonadota bacterium
ATACTGTCCTTCCGCCCCGATATTGAACAATCCCGTCCGAAGGGCAAATGCAACAGACAGACCGGTAATGATCAGCGGCGTTGAGTAGATAATCACATAGGCCATATATTTGGGTTTGGAAAAAATGCCTTTTAAGATGGCCCAGTATGCCTCCACCGGATTGAATCCTGCCACAAGAAGCACCAGCGCACCCACAAGGAAGCCTAAAAAAACAGAGATGATGGTCAGGCCTAAGGAACCCTTAAAAAACAATTCTTTTAATCTTTGAACACTCATTCTCATGCAGTTCCCCCTGCCATCATGAATCCGATCTGTTTTTCGTCAGCTGTTTGCGCATCAATTATTCCCACGATTTTTCCCTCAAAAATGACGGCTATCCGATCTGAAACATTGATGATCTCATCCAACTCAAAAGAAATCAGCAGGACAGCCTTGCCCTGATTCCGCTGCGCCACCAGGGTTTGATGAACATATTCAATGGCACCTACATCCAAACCCCTTGTGGGTTGAGCGGCAATTAAGATTTCAGGGTCATTGGCCACTTCTCTTGCAATGATCATTTTTTGCTGGTTGCCACCGGAAAGGGCCTTGGCCAAAAGCCTTGAATCCGCAGGACGGATATCAAATTTATTGATCAAAGCGGTTGCATGATCATAGATTTGATCCTGCAACAATGTGAACCCTTTTGAAAATTGAGGTTTAAAATAGGTTTCCAATATCAGATTCTCAGCAATATCAAATTCAAAAATCAGGCCTCTTTTCTGCCGGTCTTCCGGAATATGGCTGACCTTGCAGTCATTGATTATTTTTCCGGGAGACTGATTGGCGATATTTTTTTTTTGGACCCGTATTTGACCGCTTTTTACCTTTCGCAGTCCTGTTAAAGCTTCGATCAATTGGGTCTGGCCATTGCCGTCCACACCGGCTATTCCAAGAATTTCTCCTTTATGCAAGGTCAAATTCAAATGGCTAACAACGCAGATACCCCGTGCATCTTCAACCACAAGATCCTTAATTTCAAGGGCGATCTCTCCGGGGGACTGTTTTTCTTTTTTCACTTTAAAACTGACCTCACGGCCCACCATTTTTTCGGCAAGTTCATTTTGGGTTACACGGCTTACATCGACTGTATCAATATGCCTGCCCCGCCGGATAATGGTGCAGAAGTCAGCGATTTCTTTAATTTCTTTAAGTTTATGGGTAATAATGATAATGGACTTTCCCTGTCTTGTCAGGTTCCGGATAATGGCGACCAGTTCCTGTATTTCCTGGGGTGTCAATACTGCCGTGGGTTCATCAAGGATAAGAATCTGTGCCCCTCTGTACAAGGCTTTCAAAATTTCAACGCGTTGTTGACTTCCAACGGAAAGGTCCTGTATAAGGGCTTTTGGATCCACAGTCAGGCCGTATTGCTCAGACAGAAGGGCAACTTCTTTCTCGGCTTTTTCAATATCAAGAATACCCAGTAGTTTTGTTGTTTCGTTGCCAAGAATAATATTCTGGGTAACTGTAAAAGAGTCCACCAGCATGAAGTGCTGATGAACCATGCCAATGCCGTTTTTAATCGCTATTTTGGGATCTGTAATATCAAGTTGTCTGCCATTTATTTTAATCCTGCCTGAAGTGGGTTTGTACATGCCGTATAAGACATTCATAAGCGTTGTCTTGCCGGCGCCATTTTCTCCTAAAAGTGCATGGACTTCCCCTTGGTGAACTGTAAGGTTGATCATGTCATTGGCGGTAAAATCACCAAACTTCTTGACAATATCCATCATTTCAACAGCTTTTTGGGAAAAATCTATGATCTCCACCCGTGGGCCTCCTTGCAGTGTAATATGAGCCCGGGGATATCCCCGGGCTCATACCGGGTTTGTTTATTTTAAAAAATCATCATAGGTTTGTTTTGTGCTTGGAACCACAATCTTTCCTGCCTTAATCTGTTCGATCAAACTGTCTACTTCATCAAGAATTGATTTGGAGACATGCTTGCTTGAGGTAGGGGCAATACTGACCCCATCATTGGAAAGGTTGTATACAATTGTTTCCCCCCCTTTAAATTCATCTTTGGTAAGCTTTTTAACCATATCAAAGATGGCATTGTCAACCCGTTTCATAGCAGATGTCAACACATTGTCAGGTGCAAGAAAGTTTTGATCCTTGTCAACACCAATCGCCCATTTGTTTTTTTCCTTGGCAGCTTCAATTACACCGTCTCCAACAGAACCTGAAGCATGGAAGACAATATCTGCATTCTGTTGATACATATTGTTGGCAATGGCCTTTCCTTTCGCCGCATCAGTGAAGGATTCCGCATATTGGCTAAGGATTTCGCATTTTGGGTTGGCAAGTTTCACACCTGCCATATACCCATACTCAAATCTTTCAATAAGAGGGAACTTGATACCGCCGACAAAGCCGACTTTGTTTGTCTTTGTCATTTTGCCGGCAATATACCCCACCAGAAAAGAGGGCTGTTCTTCCTGGAACACGACACAGCCTACATTCTTTGGTGTTTGAGGACCATAGGCAAAATCGATAATGGCATATTTCTGGTTCGGGTTAATCTGGGCCGTTGACTTGATGGCATCTCCCATTAGAAAACCAATACCCCAGATAAGATCAAATTGTGCATCCGTCAATGTTTCCATGTTCGGAGAATAATCCGCATCCTGCTTGGACTCTTTATAGGAAATTTTTACACCGAGCTCTTTTTGAGCCCTTTGCAGCCCTTCCCATGCAGACTGGTTGAATGATTGATCATTTACCCCGCCCACGTCGGTTACCATGGCAACTTTAAATTTTTTTGCACTTGCAGTACCTGAAAAAACAACAGCACAACAAAGGACTGACAGCCAGAAAACCAATAACTTTTTCATTAAATTTCTCCCTTTCATCAAATTATAAATTTGTGTTTTGTTTGACAAACGATTTTCCGTGGACCATTTCCGGGACTTTAAAGAAAAATGCCAGGCTTTGGGCCACATCACAGAAACTTGATCTAATTCCTAAATTTTTTGTCACCCCCTCTTTTTGATATACCAGCAAGGGTACATATTCTCTGGTATGATCCGTTCCCTTAAACCCTGGATCACAGCCATGGTCCGCAGTTATAATCAAAATATCCTCTTTTGACATCAAGCCCATGATTTGAGGAAGTGTATCATCTATTGCCTGAACCGCATCATGGTATCCTTTAATATTCCGTCTGTGTCCAAACAGCATATCTGTATCAACAAGGTTGATAAAAACAAATTGATCCTTTCCGGCTTGCGTTTCCATGCAGTCAAGGGTTCTTGCAAGGCAGGCTTGATTTCCGGTGTCGTGAAAACTGATATCCAGCCCCTGTTCTTTAAAGATATCTCCGATCTTTCCAATACCGATGGTTTTTACACCATTCATTTGAAGGTGATCCAGAATCGTGTTTTTTGGAGGTGCCATGGAAAAATCTCTTCTTGCCCCGGTCCGTTTAAACTGTCCAGGCACTCCACAAAAAGGTCTTGCAATAACTCTGGCCACAGAATACGGATTACACAGTTCTCGTGCGATCTCACATACCTTATAGAGATCTTCAAGGCTTACAACATCTTCATGGGCTGCGATTTGAAGCACTGAATCCGCTGAGGTATAGACAATTATGCCGTCGCCCTTCATATGTGCAGGGCCGAGTTCCTCAATGATGGCAGTCCCGGAAGCGCTTTTATTTCCAAGCATCTTAAACCCAGTCTGTTCTTGAAACGCTTTGACAAGCGTTTCCGGGAAAGAAGGAAAGGCCAGTGGAAATGTGTGAAACGGTTGGTCAAGGATAATACCTGCAAGTTCCCAGTGTCCTGTTGTTGTGTCTTTGCCGGCAGATGCCTGACCCATCACGCCGTAACTTGCCAAAGGGCTCTGGGCGGATTCACAACCGGACAGGTTATGCCCTAAAAGGTTCGCACAATTTCCAAGGCCTAGGTTTTGAAGGCAGGACCATTTTTTTTGAGGGATTGTATCACAGATATGCAGTGCGGTGTTGGCACCTTCATCACCATAAAGGTGGGCATCAGGCAAGGCTCCGACGCCCAAGCTGTCTATTATGAGAAGAACAGCCTGCATCTACACTATAGCCTTTACTATGGAAACGCCTGCACTTGCACCAATTCTATCTGCCCCTGCTTCAATCATTTTCAAGGCATCCTCCAGTGTTTTAATTCCTCCAGAGGCTTTTACCTTAAGTTGATTGCCAATCGTTTTTTTCATCAACGACACATCTTCGCAAGTTGCGCCGCCTCCTGCAAAACCGGTTGAGGTTTTTACAAAATGGGCCCCTGCTTTTTTTGCTATCTTACAGGCGTTTATTTTCTGATCCCTATTTAAAAAACATGTTTCAATAATAACTTTTACAATTTTACCTTTTGCAGCTGTTACAACCGCGTGGATATCAGTTTCAACACTTTGGACATCACCCTCTTTTAGCGCACCGATATTGATAACCATATCAATTTCATCAGCACCATCTTCAATGGCTGTTTTTGTTTCCTGTGCTTTGGTCTTTGATGTTACTGCTCCAAGTGGAAAGCCTACCACAGAGCAAACCTTTACAATAGATCCAGCCAGTTGTTCACTTACCATCTTTACATGGACAGGATTTACACATACACTAAAGAAGCCGTATTCCAGTGCTTCTTTGCAAATTTGTTTTACGTCTTCTTTCGTGGCGGAAGGATTCAGAATGGTATGATCAAAATATTTTGCAAGGATGTCAGGTTTCATTTATGTTCCTTTGGTTTAAGCTATTGCGCCATGGATTAACGGATTCATATCAGGTGGTTTCTTTTCAATGACAAGGGCAGTTTGAAATCTTTGGATTGCCAGATCAAGATTTTTTGTATCATTCACATGAAAATGAGCAATTATATCATTTTTTTCGACAAACGCCCCTAAACGGCTATTCATCCAGATGCCGACGCCAGGATCAATTGCATCGGTTTTTTTAACCCGGCCAGCCCCCAGCAATAAGGCGCAAATGCCTACCTGGTCCGTGAGAATCTTTCCAATATAGCCGGTTTTATCGGCCTTTACTGGAATAATTCTGTCAGCCTTTGGCAGAACTCCTATGTTCTGACAAACAACCGGATTTCCGCCTTGTGCAATAATCATCTGCTCTAATTTTTTAAGTGCTTTTCCGGAAGAGAGTGCTTGATTCAGTTTTTTCAATGCCGCATCATCATCTTTGGATATCCCGCCGGCAATCAACATTTTGGCAGCCAGGGCCAAGGAAACCGTCTTAAGGTCGCCATCGTATTTTCCTTGCAGGATTTCTATGGCTTCCTGCACCTCCAGAGCATTACCGATAGCATTGCCCAGAGGTTGATTCATATCCGTTACAAGCGCCATGATGTTTTTTTTAGCCATTTTTCCAATGGCCACCATTGATTCTGCCAACGCTTTAGCATCTTCAATGCTTTTCATAAAAGCACCATTCCCGGTTTTAACATCCAGCACAATCACGTCACTGCCTAAAGCCAGTTTTTTGCTCATAATACTTGCTGCGATTAAAGAGGTGTTGTCGACTGTTCCGGTTACATCCCGCAGTGCATATAACATTTTATCTGCCGGTACCAATCTGTTTGTCTGTCCAATAATGGACATCCCGCATTCTGAAACGATCTGCTTAAACCGTTCCATGGCTATGTCGGTTGAGAATCCCGGGATCGATTCCAGTTTATCAAGAGTTCCGCCGGTATGTCCCAACCCCCGGCCTGACATTTTTGCCACTTTTAATCCACAGGCAGCAACCATTGGGGCGACAATCAGTGTTGTCGTATCTGCAACACCGCCGGTGGAATGTTTGTCTGCCTTTATTCCGGCAATATCTGACAAATTGAACACATCTCCAGAATCACGCATGGCAAAGGTCAAGTAAGCGGTTTCCCTTGCATCCATCTTGGAAAACCAGATCGCCATTAACAATGAGGATATCTGATAATCTGGGATATCAC
>JAHJLN010000120.1 GCA_018821715.1 Pseudomonadota bacterium
GACTCCATAGAAGTCACGGCCATGGCCCACCCCTTTGATGCCATTGTCATGGTTCCCAATTGTGATAAAATTATCCCGGGTATGCTCATGGCGGCAGCAAGATTAAATATCCCTGCCATTTTTATCAGCGGCGGCCCCATGCTCTCGGGCAAACACCCGGAAAACAAAGATAAAAAAATTGATCTTGTTACTGTGTTTGAAGCAGTGGGTGCGGTTCAGTCAGGCAAAATGACGGAACAACAACTTTTAGCCATAGAAAATGCAGCCTGCCCCACCTGCGGATCATGTGCCGGCATGTTTACGGCAAACTCAATGAATTGCCTGACAGAAGCCATTGGAATGGCTCTTCCCGGAAATGGAACAATTCCTGAACCCATGTCTGAAAGAATAAGGTTGGCCAAGCAAACCGGGATACAGGTCATGGAATTGTTCCATAACAACATCACACCGGACAAAATCCTGACCAAGGATGCCTTTATGAATGCCCTGGTGGTTGATATGGCCCTTGGATGTTCGACCAATACCGTCCTTCATTTAAAGGCGATTGCCAATGAAGCCCACGTGGAGATTGATCTGAATTTAATAAATGAAGTCAGTCAAAAAACTCCTCACCTGTGCTCTCTAAGCCCGGGAGGCGAGGATAGAATTGAAGACTTGAATTATGCCGGCGGTATCCAGGCCGTCCTAAAAGAGCTGGCAAATCATCATATGATCAATCCCCATTGTTTGACAGCCACAGGAAAAACCATGGAGCAAAACCTTGAAACAGTCACCATAAAAGATCAACAGGTGATAAGGCCTGTTGAAGATCCCTATCACAAACAAGGAGGGTTGGCCGTACTCTTTGGCAACCTTGCCACAGAAGGCTGTGTTGTAAAACAGTCTGCCGTTCTGGAAAAAATGCTCCGGCATCAGGGGCCGGCAAGGGTATTTGATTCTGAGGAAGATGCAACCAAAGCAATCCTGGATAACCAAATCAACAAAGGGGATGTGATTGTCATCCGGTATGAAGGGCCTGCAGGCGGTCCCGGCATGCGAGAGATGCTGACCCCCACATCTGCCATCGCCGGCATGGGACTTGATGAAACCGTTGCCCTGATCACCGACGGCAGATTTTCAGGTGGAACCAAAGGGGCTTCCATTGGCCATGTTTCCCCGGAAGCAACAGAAGGCGGGCTCATTGCAGTTGTGAAAGAAACGGATCAGATTAAAATAGATATCCCGGCCAAAACCATTGAGCTGATGGTTTCTGATGATGAAATTGCTGCCAGATTTTTAAAATGGAAAAAACCTGAGCCCAAAATAAAAACAGGCTATATGGCCCGGTATGCCAGGATGGTGAGTTCTGCCGGCAACGGCGCTATATTTAAAGATATCCAATAGGAGAAAAAAATGAAACTTACAGGTGCCCAGATTCTCATCAAAATGATTAAGGCAGAAGGTATTGACACAATTTTCGGCTACCCGGGCGGCGCAGTCATTGATATTTATGACGCCCTTGCAAAGCAGAACGGTCTTCGCCATATTCTTGTCCGTCATGAACAGGGTGCTGTCCATGCCGCCGACGGGTATGCCAGGGCAAACAGTTGTGTCGGTGTGGCTTTGGTAACCTCGGGTCCCGGTGCCACCAACACGGTGACCGGAATTGCCTCGGCACACCTGGACTCCATTCCCCTTGTTGTATTTACAGGCCAGGTCCCAACGGCACTGATCGGTAATGATGCATTTCAGGAAGTGGATATTGTGGGCATCACAAGACCCTGCACCAAACACAATTACCTTGTAAAAAGTGTGGACAAGCTGGCATCAACCATTAAAGAAGCGTTTTATCTGGCAAGGTCGGGAAGACCCGGTCCGGTTCTCATTGATCTTCCAAAGGATATTGTACAGACCCAGGTTGAGTTTGAAGAACCCAGTGTTGTTTCTCTAAAATCCTACAAACCCAATTACAAACCCAACAAAAAACAGCTCAACAAGGTTGTTGAGTTGATTACACAGGCCAAAAGGCCGGTTATTTTTGCCGGCGGGGGCGTGATTCTCTCCAGGGCCTCAGAACAGATCACGCGCCTGGCAAAAATGGCAGACATCCCTGTGACGGCTTCCTTGATGGGCCTGGGGGCATTCCCCGGGTCCGATCCTTTATGGTTGGGAATGCTGGGCATGCATGGTACATACCGGGCCAATATGAGCATTGGAAATTGCGATCTCATGATTGCCGCGGGTGTCAGGTTTGATGACAGAGTGACCGGAAACGTTAAAAAATTTGCCCCTGATGCCACTATTATTCAAATTGATATCGATCCCACCTCTATTCACAAAAACATTGAGGTCCAATGCCCCATTGTCGGGGATTGTAAAACCGCACTTGACGGCATCATAAAATTAATGGAAGGCAAAAATCCTGAAACGTTTAAACAAAACCGAAACGCCTGGCTTGAACAGATCGAGGAATGGAAGAGCACAACACCATTGAAATATGAACAGGGCAGTGAGGTCATCAAACCGCAGTTTGTCATTGAAAAACTGTATGAACTGACAAAGGGCGATGCCATCATCACAACCGAAGTGGGCCAAAACCAGATGTGGGCTGCACAATATTACCACTTTAACAAGCCAAATCATTTTATTACCTCGGGCGGGTTAGGCGTTATGGGATTTGGACTGCCCGCCGCCATCGGCGCCAAGGCCGCCTGCCCGGATAAGCTGGTGGTCGATATTGCAGGAGACGGATCCATCCAGATGAATATACAGGAATTAATGACCGCTATTGAATCAAAGATAGATGTTAAAATTGTGATCTTAAACAATCAATACCTGGGCATGGTAAGACAATGGCAGGAACTGTTTTATGAAAAAAATTATTCTTCCACCAACATGGAAAATGCCCCTGATTTTGTAAAACTTGCCGAAGCGTATGGTGCTAAAGGATTAAGGTGCACCCGGCCTGATGAAGTGGAATCTGTTTTATCTTGCGGTCTTAACCATGAAGGAACGGTTGTCATGGAATTTGTCGTAGACAGAGAAGAGTCTGTTTATCCCATGGTCCCGGCAGGTGGATCCATCACTGAAATGCTTCTGGTTTAATTTTACAATTTGCAAAGGATATGCATGATGAAAACAAACAGCTACTTACTTTCTATCCTTGTAGATGATGAACCTGGTGTTCTTTCAAGGATTGCTGGCCTTTTTTCCGGCCGCGGATTTAATATTGACAGTTTGAGCGTGGCCAGCACGGCTGAGCCGAATGTGTCAAGAATTACCATGGTGACAAACTGTGAGCCCCAGATCATTGAACAGATAAAAAAACAGCTTCACAAACTGATCAATGTCATTACGGTAAATGACCTGACAGATAAAAAATATGTCCAGCGGCAGCTGGCATTAATAAAGGTGAATGCCCAGACTGAAAAAAAAGCAGACATCTTAAGGATTGTTGATATTTTCAGATGCAAGATTGTTGATGTCGGCATTTCCCACTATACCATAGAAGTTTCAGGGAACAGTGAAAAGCACGAAGCAATTGTCTCCCTGTTAAAACCCATGGGAATCATTGAAATCGCCTCCACAGGTTCTATTGCCCTGGCAAGGGAGAACACAAAAAAAACAAATGGGGTATAACAGGTTAAAACAAAGATAACAGGACTATCAATGGAAAAAGCACTTTTATACGATACCACGCTTAGAGATGGTATGCAGGGAGAAAACATCTTCTTTTCCCCTGAAGACAAGGTTAAAATAGCCAAACGCCTTGATGATGCCGGCATCCACTATATTGAAGGCGGATGGCCGGGATCAAATCCCGGGGCTCAGCATTTTTTTGAAATGGCAAAAGAGATGACATTCAAAAATGCCAAAATAGCCGCTTTCGGTTCCACCCGACGTCAGGGGAGCACCTGTTTACAAGATGCCAACATCCAGGCATTGATTGAAAGTCAGGCACCGGTGATTACCATCTTTGGAAAATCCTGGGATCTGCATGTTGAATCTATTATGCAGAATACAAAGGCAGAAAACCTGGCCATGATCAAAGAGAGCATTGCCTATCTCTTAAGCTTTGACCGGGAAGTTATCTATGATGCAGAACATTTCTTTGACGGGTATAAGGCCTGCCCTGACTATGCGGTAAAAACCCTGGAAGCAGCGGTTGAAGGCGGAACAAAATGTCTGGTTCTCTGTGATACCAATGGCGGATCCATGCCCTGCGAGATTGAGGATGTTTTCAGAAAAGTGATAGACCATTTCAAAGGACACACTGACCTTATCTTTGGTATCCACACCCATAATGACTGTGCCATGGCCGTAGCCAATTCAGTTACTGCGGTTCATGCAGGTGCAACAATGGTTCAAGGAACCATTAACGGTTATGGAGAAAGATGCGGCAATGCGGATCTGACCGCCATTATTCCCATCCTGGCACTTAAGATGAACCGGGATTGTATCAGCAATGAGAATCTTGGAAAATTGTTAAATCTGTCACGATTTATCTCTGAAACCGCCAATGTCCCCCCGGTTAATTCCAGGCCCTTTGTCGGGAAAAGTGCTTTTGCCCACAAGGGCGGGGTCCATGTGAGTGCCATCATGAAGAACCCCAAAGCATATGAACACATGTCGCCGGAACGGGTTGGAAATGTCCGTCGGGTGATTGTTTCAGAACAATCCGGCAAAAGCAACATTGAATATAAGGCCAAAGAACTCGGCGTAGACCTGGGTGAAAACGGTGTCAACGGGCATCAAATCGTATCAAGTATCAAGGAACTTGAAGATTACGGATTTGAATTTGATGCAGCAGAAGGGTCATTAAAACTGATCATGGAAAAACTGACGGATCAGTTTGTGTCCCATTTTGAGCTGGAATCCTTCAGGGTTGTGGTTGAAAAAGACAAGGAACGCCCCTGCTATTCCCATGCCATGATCAAGATACGGGTGGGCAATACAACAGAAATCACATCGGCAGAAGGCGATGGGCCGGTCAGTGCTCTTGATAATGCGTTAAGAAAAGCGCTGACCACCATATACCCGCAAATCAATGACATGCACCTGGTAGACTTCAAGGTCCGCGTCATTGACGGAATGGATGGAACCGATGCCAAGGTTCGCGTTCTGATTGAATCCCGGGATGAAAACAATATTTTTTCAACCATCGGGGTTTCCGAAGATATTATAGAGGCAAGCTGGCAGGCATTGGCCGACAGTTTTCAATACAAACTCTCATTAGATGATAAAAATAGGACAATATAAAATGACAACAGACAACCAAATTATTATTTTTGATACCACCTTAAGAGATGGAGAACAATCACCCGGCGCCAGCATGAACCAGGCTGAAAAACTCAGGATTGCCACCCAGCTTGAAAAACTGGGCGTCAACGTGATTGAAGCAGGATTTCCAGCTGCATCAGAGGGAGACTTTGAAGCCGTCAAGGCCATTGCCGAAACACTTAAAGTATGCCAGGTTGCCGCACTTTGCAGGGCCAATACCGACGATATCAACCGGGGGTGGGACGCCATTAAAACAGCCGCACACCCAAGGATTCACACCTTTATTGCCACATCTGAACTGCATATGAAATATAAACTAGCCATGGACGCAGACCAGGTTTTAGAGCAGGCCGTCAAGTCTGTAAAACTTGCCGCATCCTACACAGACAACGTGGAATTTTCCGCAGAAGACGGGTCACGATCTGATCCTGATTTTTTGTGTAAAGTGTTTGAAGCGGTAATTGATGCCGGCGCAACAACGGTTAACCTTCCGGACACGGTTGGATATGCCATTCCTGAAGAGTTCGGACTAATGGTCAAATATGTCATGGAAAATACCCCCAACATGCACAAGGCTGTATTGAGTGTTCATTGTCATAATGACCTGGGACTTGCCACATCCAACACCCTTACGGCCATAAAAGCCGGCGCCAGACAGGTGGAAGTCACCATTAACGGTATTGGAGAAAGAGCAGGGAATACATCACTTGAAGAAGTGGTCATGTCCCTGCACACCAGACCCAATTTCTTTCCCTATACCACCTCAATTGATACCAAAAGAATTTATCCCACAAGCCGTCTGGTCAGTATGATCTCCGGAATTCTGGTGCAGCCGAACCGGGCCATTGTAGGTGCCAATGCATTTGCCCATGAAGCCGGCATCCACCAGGACGGTGTACTGAAAAATCCCATGACCTATGAAATCATGAAACCTGAGACCATTGGCCTTAGCAAAAACAACCTGGTCTTGGGAAAACATTCCGGACGTCATGCGCTGAACTCCCATGTCCAGGAAATGGGGTATAACCTGTCCAAAGAAGAACTGGACAAGGTTTTTGAAAAATTCAAACGCCTGGCAGACAAGAAAAAGAGCATCCAGGATGAGGATATCGAGGCCTTGATCAACGAAGGCGTATTAAGAAGTTCAGAAGTTTTCTGCCTTGAATATATCCATGTTTTATCAGGAAACACGGTCTTTCCCACCGCCAGTGTCCAGTTGAACATCAACGGTCGCCCGGTCCAGGGGGCTATGGATGGAAACGGTCCCATTGATGCTGTATATAATATTATCTCCAAACTGACCGGGACCAAATCCGAGCTGTTGAGATTCACCATCTCTGCTTTGACAGAAGGCACGGATGCCCAGGGTGAAGTTACGGTTCGCCTGCAGGAAGACGGAATTATTGCTCTTGGGAAAGGTGCGGACCCGGATATCATTACCGCCAGTGCCCTGGCATATATCAACGGTTTGAACAGATTGGAATACCTGAAAAAGCATCCGGTTGTAAAACCTGAAAACCTTTAAGGTATTCTGATGCTCCCCGCAAACGGCAGGGTGAATTTTACCCTGCCGTTTTTTAAAAAACATACAACGGTCCTGATTCTTTATTCAGAGAAAAAAAAATGACGCTCAAAAACAGCTTTAAATGGGATGCGAACGACTATGCCAGGCATTCATCAGCTCAACTGTCCTGGGCAAATGAACTGATCGGCAAACTTGCCCTTACCGGTACCGAATCCGTGCTGGATATCGGCTGCGGAGACGGGAAAATCACCGCACGGATTGCAGAATCCTTACCAGATGGTCATATTTCAGGAATTGACAGTTCTAAAGAAATGATCGAGCTTGCAAAAAAAACCTTTCCTGAAAAATACTATCCAAACCTTTCCTTTGTGATGATGGATGCACGATCTATTTCTTTTTCCAACCGGTTTGATATGATTTTTTCAACAGCAGCCCTGCATTGGATTACAGATCATAAACCTGTACTGAAAAAAATTAAAAACTGCATTAAGCCTGGCGGTCACATCCTGCTGCAAATGGGTGGGAAAGGGAATGCCGATGCAATTTTAACCCTTCTTGGAACAATGATAAAAGAACATCCATGGCAATCCTATTTTCAGAATTTTTCATTTGCTTACGGATTCCATGATGTTGAAATATACACGTCCTGGCTTAAACAGGCAGGTCTTGTTCCCCAGCGAGTCGAACTGATCCCGAAGGTAATGTCCTATGACGACAGACAGGGACTTGCCGGATGGATACGAACCACCTGGCTGCCCTATATTGATCGTATTCCAACGCACTTGAAAAAAAATTTTGTGGCACAACTTGTTGATACCTATATTGCCTGCCACCCTTTTGATAAAAAAGGAAAGATTCATGTGGATATGGTCAGGCTTGAGGTAGAGGCAAGCAGTCAATAAAAAAAATCAGGTTTTTTCTTGACACAAAAAAAACAGAGGATTAAGAACAATAACGGTGTTTACTTTATCAATTATAACTCATTGGAGACCGATTATGAAAAACATGTTTAAACTTTGTATTTTACCTGTTCTTTTTTTCTTTTGTTTTCTGGCATCTGCTTTTGCCCAGGACACCTCCATTGTCGGGAAATGGAAAACCATTGATGACAAAACCAATGAGCCCAAATCCATTGTGCAGATTTATGAACAGGATGGAAAATATTTCGGCCAGATCAAAGAACTGTTTCGAAAACCCGGAGAAGATCCTGATCCTGTCTGTGACAAATGCGCGGCAGACGACCCCCGTAAAGACCAGCCCACAAAAGGGATGATCATTATCAAAGATCTGGTTAAAGACGGTGATGAGTATGCGGACGGAACCATTCTGGATCCAAAAGACGGTAAAATATATGACTGCAAATTATGGGTTGAAGCCGATAAACTGATGGTCAGAGGTTATATTGCCTTTTTCTTTCGAACCCAGACCTGGCACAGGGTTGAATAAATCAATGGATTTTTTCAAGTGTACAGAAACTGTCATAATAGGCAGCCTGCAGGCCCATATCTGAAATAACCGAAGTTGTTAAAAAATTTACAGCACCGCTTTTATGCCACCATCCCTGATAAATAAAAGCGGTGTTATCACAAATGGCGTCATCCACGCATAGTTTTGTCTTTAATTGTGCTTTCTTAGCCTTCACGATCACAAGACGATCTTCTTGCAGAGCAAATTTTTTGGCTGTATTTTGATTCACATACACCACCGGGATTTCATCATTGAATGCAAATCCCTGGGAATGCATGGAATCCATTGTATGGCAGGTCAAAAGCCGTAACGGGAACGTTTCATTTCCCACCATGGGTTCGATAAACGCTGGAAGTGGCGGCAGTCCGTCTGCCACAGCATCTTTGCTATAGAGTTCAATTTTGCCAGAAGGCGTTTTAAACACCTTGTCTTCCCAGGCAATTTCATCTGTTTCTATGTTGAAATAGGCTTTTGGCAACTGGTCAAACTTTTTTTCAAGTTTATCCAGAAACGGCTGAACGCTCTTTTTTAAATATCCTTGAGAATCTTTAAATCCAAGGGTTTCAAGACCCATTTTCTTTGCCAGTTCCAGATAAAATTCAAACTCCGGCATCAGTCCTTGAGGTGGATCTACGGCTTTTTGTGAATGGTTTAATACAGGAGAATACATGGAAGTGGCAAAAATATCCTCCTGTTCAAACACAAAGGCTGAAGGAATGACAATATCAGCGTGTCTGGCCGTATCTGTCATAAAATGGTCAAAGACAACCTTGAACTCAACTTTAGAAAAATTTTTTATAGTTTTTTCAAGATCCGGGCTCTGGGTCAAGGGATTTGCACTTGCTACAAAGATGGCTTTTATGGGCGAGTCTTGTGTGTTTTCTAAAAAATCCCCTAATTTGCCTATCGTAAAAAACCGCTTATCCTTTGCATATTTAAGGCTGTCTTTTTCTGCATCGTACAGGTA
>JAHJLN010000121.1 GCA_018821715.1 Pseudomonadota bacterium
AAAAAGGAAATAAGGGAACTGGTCTTGGGCTCTTTATCGCCTCAAGATCCATCAAGCAGCATGGCGGAACCATAACGGTTGATTCTCAATTGAATACCTTTACCGAGGTTATCATTACCCTGCCTTTAAAATAGTTTTTCCCCCGTCTTTTCAGGATTTTTATTTTTTTTATTGTCTGTCACCTGACAGGCATCTTTCATTCAAGTGGATATCCCCATTTTTGGGAGGATATACACCTGTAACAAAATATAAACTCCAAAGAATATTAGAATATAGACCATTTCTTTCATGCGCACCTCTTGGTTACGGGGCAATTGCCGGATTGAAAATATACAATTTCAAAATTGATAAAAGCAAACCAACTGTATAAATCCACTGCTCAATAAAATATGTATGATCTTGAATTTGTCAAAAAACAATGGCTGTTGTCAGCACCTGTGTGCGGTTAATAATGGGGCGGCTTTTCGTTTGCCGGTGCATCCATCCCAGGGAGGAATTCTGAAAATTCCTTGCCCTGCTTTACCAACGCATCACAGATGGCGGCAAGCCGTTCAATCTTTTTCTGCTGCTCTAAAATCACATCATTCAGGTCATTGAGGGTCTGTTCCTGAAATGCAATTTTAGTCTCAATCTTCACCAGCCGGTCTTCATTCATTTTAATTTTTCCCTTCATCCTCATGGTTCAAACGATACCACCTGAAAATAGTTGTCTCTATTTCCAGTACGACTGCTAATGATTAAATTTTTCTCCCCAGTCGATAATGGATTTTAAAATCGGCTTTAGGGATTCTCCCTTTTTTGTAAGCGTATACTCTACTTTCGGGGGAACCTGTGCATATACTTTTCGTGACACCAGGCCGTCTTTTTCCATTTTTCTCAACTGCTGGGTCAGCATTTTTGTGCTGATGTCATTGATTTCCCTGCCAAGTTCACCAAACCGTTTTTTCCCATCCAGGAGCCCCCCGATGATTCGGATAACCCACTTGTTCCCGATCAATTGAAGGGTGTCGGACAGCGGACAAGATCCAGAGCATTTATTTTCCATATGATATAATCCTTTAAAATCAATGATGCTTACCAATGAGTAGGTATATATCATTTTAGTGCCTACTTTACAATATGCACTAAGGGAATTATGGTCTCTCTTATGAATTACAGTGCCTTGAATAAAAATGATTGAACAGGTTAAATCACAGTAAAACGAAAAAAGGAGAAGCAAATGAAAATAGTTCATATCGCAGGTAGTCCGAGAAAAAAAGGCAACTCCATGCAAATCGCCGAAAGAATACTGACCATGGCCCAAGAAAAAGGCGCCCGGATTTTAAATTACCACTTGAACAGCATGTCGTACAAAGGCTGCCAGGGATGCTACTCGTGCAAGGGGAAAACAGACAGATGCGTTTTAAAAGATGACCTGACAGGCCTTCTGGACAATCTTTATGACACAGATGTATTCATCGTTTCATCCCCTGTATATTTCGGTGAAATAACAGGTCAGTTAAAAACCGCCTTTGACCGGTTTTTTTCCTTTGCAAAACCCGATTATATCACCAACCCGGACCCCTGCCGGTTACCCAGAGGCAAAAAACTTGTCTACATCCAGACCCAGGGAGCAGACCAGGAACAATACAAAGATCTGAGTGAAAAATATGTAACTTACTTTACCTTGTTTGGATGCGATGAGACCCACACAATAAGGGCCTGTGGTGCAGTTAACCCGGCAGATACCAAGGCCATGGATGCGATCATGCACAAGGCTGATGAGATTGCAGAAAAAATAATGAGTTAAGGATTTATGATATCAGCTCAAGGTCAAAACTACAGGTTTCTGCTTGGTTATCCTCTCTCTGTTGGTCCAACAAATAAAATCTGAAGACCATGACACGGAAAAGGCGACTCGGTGTTTATTTTGTTTTCAAGAGCATGGAAAGGTGGGGCTACCAGACTTGTATTATTTTTTCGGATCTTTTTAAACGACAAATTCGATGGTGTTATAACTTTTCAAGTCAATTTCTTTTCGAGCCTTCCAGAGATCATAATTATCCTGCATAAGCAACCAGCTTTCCGGTGATCTACCTAATACTACGGATAGCTTTAAGGCCATTGCCGGCGAAACATCAGTTTTCCCATTGATCAGTCGGCTTATTAACCCCGGGCTGACTTTTAATTTACGGGCTAATTCATTTGAGCTGATATCATTTGGCTCCAGGTAAACTCTTATTTTCAAATAACAGCAAACTTTGGAAATCTTTTGTTTACAATAGGTTGGAAATCTAATGGTATCATTGACTAAATCAAGTTCTGAAAATTTTGGAATGGGATAATTATTCTTGCTCTTGCCAGTGACTTTCTGCATTTGGTCGTTCGGCAAATAAGAGTTTCCCTTCAATCAGAAGGCTGACTGCCTTTCTGACTATGTTTATATTCACACGCTGGACCACTTTAATGTTGGCCTTTTTTAATTCATTAAACGCTTTTGGACCACAACATCCTGTTAACAGGACTTTTGCTCCTGTTTTGCTTATCCTTTGCGCCGCATTTATTCCAGCGTTCTTTTCGACAGTTACATTCTCAGTATTGTCTACCACTTCAAATTCAAAGGTATCGCTATCAACAATAAGTATGTATGCTGCTCTCCCAAATCGTTGGTCAACGATTGAATCAAGATCGGTCCCCATAGACGTAACAGCTATTTTCATTGTTGTATCCTCCAAAAATCAGATTTTATAATCTGTAATTAATATAGCCCAGGATAATGTTGAGCAATTCAGTCATGGGATTTGTTTTGTCAGCTTGCTTTTAACTGGTCCGGATGCGGCAGCATGTATTTGGGTTGAATAAAAATTTATAAAACCAAACAATGTATTTGTTTACCAGTGTCCCTCAACATTTGCGGCACTTGTAAAAGAAAGCTTTCCTTTATTAAAGTTTTTGACCGCATCCCTGACAGTTCCCATAAGGTCACTTGCCACCTTAATACCTGCGGCATCCAGGATTTTAAAGGCATTGGGCCCACAGAATCCCGTCAAAAGAACCTGGGCATTTTTTTCACTGATACTGGCAGCAGCCTGAATCCCTGCACCCTTGAAGGCATTTGCATTTTTAGCATTATCAATCACTTCAAATTCTAGTGTCTCCGTATCAATGATAAGGATGTAGGCTGCACGGCCGAATCTGGGATCTACTTCAGAGTCAAGACCCCGGCCTTTTGATGTTATCGCTATTTTCATGATAAATCTCCCAATGCTTATCGTTATCCCTGTCCGCCGCCACCGCCGCAGACCTGATCATTTTTGATTTCAGGAAGCCTGCCGGCTATCAGGTCTTCAACAACCGGTCTGATTTGTTCACGCTCGGCATCATGGTATACATCAATGCCCACCTGTCTGAAACCCATTAACGGGCGCATGCCGATGCCCCCCACGACCAGAGCGGTAACCTTGTTGTCCGCCAGAAGGTTGACCGGCACCATGCAGCCACCCTGGACATGTTCCTGGTTTTGAAGGGTTGTTACCTGTTTGATCCGGCCTTCTTCAACATCAATAAATGTAAATACGTCACAATGACCGAAATGTCCTGCTCTTGTACTGTCAAGGCCGCCCTGTCCGTTGGAGGGGATGGCAATTCTACCGTTTTTCATGTTTGTTTAACTCCTTAAATAATTCTTGTTTTGTTAAAAGTTCAGGCCAATCGTTCAATATTCATCGCAGGCCGGGTCATTACATTTTTCCAGATTGTTTTTACGGCAAGGCTTACCTGGGATGTTTCATCGGTTTCAATAATGTTTTTCCCCTGAATCATGGACTCAGTAAAAGTTTTATCAAAAGGGATCTGGCCTGCAAAAAAGATATTTTTTTCTTTTGCCAGATTCTTTATCGCCTGGGTCTGGTCTAAATTCAGGTCATATTTGTTTACACAGACCATGGCCGGTATTTTAAAATGAGCCGCCAGCTGACCCACCCGCGCAAGATAGTGTATCCCTGAAACCGTAGGCTCCGACACAATCAGGATCGCATTGGCCTGGCCCATGGAAGCAATAACAGGGCACCCGATTCCCGGTGGGCCGTCGGTCAGTATCAGATCCATATTTTTTTTCTGAACTATTTTTCTGGCTTCCTGTCTGACAAGGGCCACCAGACGACCGGAGTTTTCCTGGGCAATGCCAAGCCGCGCATGAACCATTGGGCCGAAGCGGGTGTTTGAAATATACCATTCTCCACAGGTCTTTATGGGGAACTCAATGGCTTTTTTCGGGCAGAGATCATAACAGACACCGCATCCCTCACAGTCAATGGGATCAATTTCAAAGGTGTCCTTTACCGCATCAAACCTGCATAATTCAATACAGAGTCCGCAACTCGTGCATTTGTCAGGAATAATGACAGCAACATTTCCCCCTTGAAAATCTGTTTTTTGTTGAATATCCGGGGCCATGAGCAGATGAAGATCTGCTGCATCCACATCAGCGTCGCAAAGGATCATATGGTTTGTAAAAGAGGCAAAAGCTGCCGTTATACTTGTTTTACCCGTGCCGCCTTTTCCACTTAAAATCACCAGCTCTCTCATTTTATACCAGCTCCTTTATCGGCCGGATCTTTGACCAGTCGTTTAATTTGATCAAACAGATCTATAAATTTATTTTTATATTCAGGCATTTTTTCAACAATGAGTTCGCCCCTGGAATAGATCTGGGCGATTTTCCGGTCAAACGGGATTTCCATAAGGATGGGGATGCCTTCTTTTTTAGCATATTCTTTGACACCATCATTTCCCATGCCGGCTCGATTTATTACAATGCCATGGGGAATATTTAAAATTTTAACTGCTTCTACAGCCAGTGTCAGGTCATGAAGTCCGAAAGGGGTGGGCTCTGTGACCAGGAGAACAAAATGGGCGCCCTTCATGGCGGCAATCACCGGGCAGGAAGTGCCTGGCGGAGCGTCAATGATATTCACCATCTTCTCTTTGGCAAAGGTGCGTATCTTTTTTATGATCGGCGGAGACATGACCTGGCCGACATTCAACCGTCCGTGGATAAAAGAGATATCCTTGATACTGCCGGTTTCAATGTCTCCAAGTTCCCTGTCGCTTTCCAAAATCGCATTTTCAGGACAGACGGCCATGCAGCCGCCGCAGCTGTGGCATAGTTCGGGAAAGGTAATCACCTTTTTGGCGACAACGGCAATGGCACTGAACCTGCAGATCTCCATGCATTTTTTGCAATAGGTGCATTTATCTTCATCAATCAGGGGAATCGGCGCAATAACAGCCTGCCTCTCTTTGATATCAGGAGTTAAGAAAAGATGGGAATTGGGTTCTTCAACATCACAGTCCATAATCTGGACGTTTTTTCCCAGCGAAAAGGCCAGATTGGTTGCCACAGTTGTTTTACCGGTTCCCCCTTTCCCGCTTGCAACACTGATAATCATCAGTTTTAGTCTCCTTGTATCCTTAATCTATTTTTTTAAAAGCAAGTGTATTTTGTCTAAATGATCCAGAAGTTTTTGAACATCTGCCGTATCGGGTGTTGGAGGTAATTGCATCAATACCCCCAGGCCTTCATATTCATCATGAAACCTTTTATGTGAAAGCGTGCTGACAGCCACACAATTTATAAATGGATTCAGGGTGATTGTTTTTTCAATCAATGCTTTGCCGGTCATATCCGGCAGGTGTTCATCTGTAATCAGCAGATGATATGACCCATCCGCCATCATGGTTAATGCACTGCTTCCCGATTGCATAGGATCGATCCGGACACTGCGGCTTTGAAACGCATCTATCATATCTAAAAACAGGGCACTGTCACGGCATGCCAATAATACTTTTATCATTTTGATAGGGTATCCCTTATTCTTTATGATGGTTTGGATTCATATCTTTTCAAAATTCAACCCCGCATTTTTCAACCCGTTTCGGCATCCCAGCTTTCTGTAACCCGGCATGAAATATGCTGAAGAAACCGGTTTGTTACTCAGATATAGATCCAGTACCTGCTCTGCATTCCCGGTTACAAAAGGAATGAGTTTGATTCCTGAAACTGCAATCATATTAGTTGGTTTCTCTGAAATAGCGCCACAAATCAATACAGATATATCCAATTTTTTTAACGTATCCGAAAAACCTGCAGTGTTGGAATCAAAAGATTCATATGATTTTTTAATCACCTGATTGTTTTTGATCTGCGCTATAAGCAATGTCTGCGCTGAATCAAAAACAGGTGAAATTCTATTTCCCCAAACGGTCAATGCAATTTTCATACAGATCAAACTCCTTTCTGGAAGCCTTTAGTGCAAAGCATATGCCAAAGAAGAGATCCTGCCTGAGGCTTATTGGATTGCTATAAATTCCAGTGCCTTATATTTTTTTTAATTTTTTTTATGTAAGGATAACCGTTGAGCGGAAAGCAAAAAGTCGAACCAATGAGACGCTATGAGTTGCATTGATGCGACCTTTTTGAATATTTGATATTATGGTATATAAAAGTTAAAGTTTGATACCCAGTTTTTTAATTCTTCTGAAAAGCGTGCTTTTATGGATTCCAAGGTCTTTTGCCGCAGCGTTCCGGTTATTGCCATTCCGTGCCAAAGCATCGGTTATGAGCCGGATCTTCAGGGTTTTAAGCAAATCATCCTTATCATCCTCAATGACAGGGGTCTGTAAAGACAAAAAACCGGGCAGATGATGAAGTTTGATATATCCCTCAGAACAAAGTACAAAAGCATGCTCAATGATGTTTTCAAGCTCCCTGATATTTCCGGGAAAATCATGGGACATAAGGGTCTGGAGCACTCTTGTATCCATACCCTGGATAAATTTTTTCTGAAGCAGATTCAATTTGCTGATGAACCGTTCCACAAGAAGGGGAATATCCTCCATCCGCTGTCTTAGGGGGGGAAGCGTTAACCGAATGACATTGATCCGATAATACAGGTCCTGCCGGAACTGGTTTTTTTTCAACAGCTCTGAAAGGTCTTGATTGGTGGCGGCAATAATCCTGACATCTGTTTTTTCTTTGCTTAATCCGCCAAGGGGGGTGAATTCATGCTCCTGCAACACCCGCAAAAGACTGACCTGGAAGGCAGGGCTTGTATCTCCGATTTCATCAAGGAAAATAGTTCCGCCATGGGCCAGGGCAAACTGCCCTGGTTTATCCTTTATTGCATTGGTAAATGCGCCTTTCTTATATCCGAATAATTCCGATTCAAGGAGGGTATCCGGCATTGCGCCGCAGTTGATGGCAATAAACGGTTTGTCCTTTCTCAGGCTCATATTGTGAATGGCTCTTGCCATAAGTTCCTTGCCGGTACCGGTTTCGCCTTCAATAAGGACGGAAGAATCGCTGTCAGATATCTGGGGAAGGATATTGAAGATTTTTTTCATGGCAGCACTTTTGCTGACAATATCTTCAACCTTAAAGTTGCTGGAGAGTTCTTTCCGAAGTTCCTCAACAAGAGAATGATCCCTGAAGGTTTCTACCCCTCCGATAACATCCCCGTTTTTATCAATAAAAAGAGACGTTGACGTGGTAATGGGAATTCGTTTTTTTTCACTGTTAATGATGTATCCCGAGGTGCTGATAAACGGCCTGCCTTCTTCCATTGTTTTCTTAAGGGCACAGCCTTCTTCACACATATTGGATCGAAAGACCTCCCAGCAGTGGCGACCAATGGCATCTTTGCGGGAAATTCCCGTGATCTCCTCTGCGGCACGGTTAAAGGAAGTGATCTCCCAGTTGTAATCTATGGTAAAAACCCCGTCTGATATACATTCAAGAATTACCTTGGTGGTTTCATCGGTAAGGGGGCCGAACATTTTTTTATTTATCATCATAAAAACCAATAGCCGTTATATTAACTTACAGGATCTATTTTTTCATAAATCCAGAACTTGCTCAAGTTGTTTATTCGTTATTTGATAACATAAGACACCTGAAAGCCAGTGCAACAGTATGGGGCACAATTTTGTTGCGGGATAAATAAACAGAAAACCTTGAACACTCCTTGAAAAGACAATCTGTGTTTTAAGGTTGCAGTCTTTGGGCCCCACACAGTCGCAAATGTGCACTGTTTTTATTGTCAAACAGAATGTTTCCAAATCATGGCTTTTTTATAACCAGCTGTAATGATATGGATATCGCTTCAATCAAAGGGCCTTTTCGTTATTGGCATAATCCTTGCTCTTCCCCTTTTATGGCACAAAGAAAGTTCTCCAGTAAATTAATTTTTAAACCAATAGGAGATTTAGAATATGATGGAAAAAGCGACCAGTGAAAAACCGAGGAAAAAAGCCGTTCCCACTGAAGCGTCTATTGATCCTGCGACCCGGCAGATGATTGCAAGAGCACAGGATTTGAACATCGAGACTGTATTTGATCGTGCTGAAAACATGAAGCCGTGCAACATCGGTGTTCAGGGAATATGCTGTAAAAATTGCAGTATGGGGCCTTGTCGGTTACCCCTGCCAAAATCCGGCATTGAAGGAGAAGATGATCGGAAAGGATTATGTGGTGCAACACCCAATACAATTGCAGCAAGAAATTTTATACGGATGATTGCCGGCGGGGCTGCAGCCCATTCAGATCATGGCCGATGTGTGGCAGAAGTTTTCATGAGTGCTGCAAACAAAGAAACAGATGTCTATAAAATAAAAGATCCCGGTAAATTATTATCCATTGCGCCCTGGTTCAACGTTGATATTACGATTGAAGTGGATGGAGAAACGGTTGATCGTGATATTGATGAAATTGCAGTTGAAGTTGCTGAAAAGGCTTTAAACGAATGGGGGAAGGCGAAAGGAGAACTGCTTTATCTTAAACGGGCACCAAAGGCCTTGTATGAAAAATGGGAAAAAAACGGTGTTCTTCCAAGAAATATTGATAGAGAAATCGTTGAAATTATGCACCGGACCCATATGGGTGTAGATCAGGATTACAAGAATCTGATCAAACAAGGCACCCGGACGGCCATCGCTGACGGCTGGGGGGGGTCAATGATGGCCACGGATCTGCAGGATGTTCTTTTCGGGACCCCTTATCCCCTTGAGTCTGAAGCAAATCTTGGCGTAATGAAAGAAGACCATGTTAACATTGTAATTCATGGCCATGAGCCCATTCTTTCTGAAATGATTGTTGCTGTGGCACAATCCGGTGAAATGGAAGCCTATGCAAAATCAAAAGGCGCAAAGGGGATACAGCTGTCCGGTATCTGCTGCACGGCCAATGAAATTCTTCAGCGTCACGGCGTGCCGTTATGCGGTACCTTTTTACAGCAGGAGCTTGCCATTATAACCGGTGCCTGTGACGCAATGGTTGTTGATATCCAATGCATATTTCAAAATGTGGCCAATGTGGCAAAATGTTTTCATACAAAATTGATTACAACCCATCCCATTGCAAAAATGGAACAGGAGAATGTGATTCACATAGAATTTGATGAACATTATGCTCTGGAAGATGCAAAACGAATTGTTAAAATTGCCGTGGATAATTTTAAGAACAGGGGTGCGGATGTGATGATACCCCATCAAAAAGGAACCCAGATTGCAGGCTTTGGCGTTGAAGCAATCAAATACCATCTGGGCGGCACTTTCAGGGGGTCTTATTATACATTGAACGACAATATCATTAATGGTCGCATCAGAGGGGTCGCAGGTGTGGTGGGCTGCAATAATGCCAGGACCAGGCATAATGAAGGCCATATTGCAGTTGTCAAAGAACTGATAAAGAACGATGTCATTGTTCTTACCACAGGGTGTAATGGTATTGCCTGTGCAATGGAGGGCCTGTTGATGCCGGGGTCAGCTGCGGCATACTGCGGACCGGGATTGGCGGAAGTGTGTGAAACCGTCGGGATCCCGCCGGTTCTGCATATGGGGTCCTGTGTTGATAACAGCCGCATCCTCCTGGCAGCTAGTGAAATGGTTAAAGCCGGCGGTCTTGGAAATGACATCAGTGATTTGCCGGTTGCCGGAAGTGCCCCGGAATGGATGAGTGAAAAAGCCGTCAGCATTGGACATTATTTTGTCACTTCCGGTGTGTATACTGTTTTCGGCGTTACACTGCCCACTAGCGGAGCTCCCGTGTTTCAAAAGTATCTTTTTGAAGATATCCAGAAATTATACGGCGGGATGTGGGATCTTGAGGTTGACCCGATTAAACATGCACGAAAAATGATTGCTCATATTGATAAAAAACGAGAAGCGCTGGGCATCAATAAGACAAGGGAACGAATTATGATGGATATGGCGACCAGAAGGGAACTGGAATCAGCATAGCCTGTTCAGCAAAAACAGGTGCCATTTGGATTTTGACAAACGAGTAGCTTCAATAATTACAATCCAAACTTTTGGCACCTGTTTTTTTAAATGGAATCACATAAAATGGATCATATTAATTCCGACTTCTTAGAAAACCATTCTTTGCACTATATAGAAATGGCATTGAGAACAGATAAAATTGAAAGAATCGATAACCCGGACGGATATGGAAAGAGAATCGGTGATTGTGGTGACAGTGTCGAGTTTTTTCTAATGCACCATGAAAACCGTATTAAATCCGTCTCTTTTTTTACCCGGGGTTGCCTGAATACGACGGCCTGCTGCAACACAGTGGCAACATTTGCTCAAGGCAAAACCATTGACGAGGCCTGGGAAATAGTACCGGAACAGGTGATTGAATATTTAAACACACTGCCAAAAGATCACTTCCATTGCGCAGAACTGGCTGTCGGCGCATTATACCTGGCTCTGAGAAATTTACAATCCTTGAAAAGTTCCTCGGTTTGATCTGTCAGATATACAAAAATTTCATCAGGTTTTGAACGGGTATCATTAATACTCTGAACCTCTTATGGCAGTTTCCATGAGGATAATACACCGACCTTGAGCCAAATCAATCAGCTCATTAATGTTACTTATCCTATAAAAATGAATTGCAGTTCCAGGTTAAAATGTTTTTTATATATTGGTAAAAAACACTATGGAAAAGTGCCTTAAATGAAATTTACAAGAAATATAGAGCAGTTTAATGGTCCGCTATAGCAAACAAGGTTGGAACAGCCGTACTACTCTTGAAAATATGAATTTGAAAACCCGTTAAACAACAGCCAGTTTACAGCCAAGGGCCTTGGTCACCTTGCTAATGGTAATAAACTTCGGGCTACCGTCTTCTGCCAGAGACTTGTAAAGGCTGGCTCGGGTGACGCCTGCTTTTTTGGCCACCTCGGTCATGCCCATTGCCCTGGCCGCAGTGCTCAGGGCGTGAATAAAGTCTGACTCATCGCCGGTAGCCGCCACCTCTTGCAGAAAGTCGCGAATATCTTCAGGGCTGTTTAGGTGTTCGGCTATGTCAAAGGGTTTGGTTTTAAGTGCCATGATTTAATCCTCCAGTTCCGCCAAAAACTCAGTGGCCTTGGCAATGTTTTTCTCTTGGGTCGATTTGTTTCCGCCCACCAGCAGAATGACAACTCTGTCATTTTTGATGGTGTAATAAATCCGCAAGCCAGCACTGAAGAAAAAGCGCAATTCAAACAGGTTGGGGCTAAGCAGCTTAAAATCACCAAAATTGCCGTTTTCAACCCGGCTGAGTCTGGCCAATACTCTTATTTTGACCAAAGAGTTTTTCTGTTTTGTGAACCACTTATCGTATTGGTTTGTGCTTTCAATTTTGTACTTCATGGTTTGAATGTATCTCATGGGATACAGATTGTCAAGATCAGGATGAAAATTAACAGCTGGTACCTTTAGATACACAGCGGCGGATGGTTGGGTAGCCCACCGCCTCTGATAGTATGTTCATTTGATTCTGACAGTCTCCCAATCATAACCAAAAACAGCCAAGACAGAGCCCTTCCAAAGAACGATCTCATCATCTCCGAAGGCAACACCCGGCGGCAGAAAACTATCACCTGGTAACCAAGGTATTTCGAAAAATCAACTATTGTGGGAATAAATTTCATTCAGGAAGGATTTGCCGAAATGTGGTTTATTGGAGAAAATCCTCCGCAGAGCGAAAATGCCGCTGCTATACTTTATACATAAATTGAATAGACAAAACTCAAGGCTACTTGCAGAGTATGGCCCCAACTTTTAATGAATAGTTTTGATTTGTATCGGTGTTTTAAAGATTTAAAACTGAAAATTTTGCCGGATAGTTCGGTCCGATAGGGCTGTAAATAAAGGTATTGCCTTCTAATGGTATTGAACCCGATCGGTAAGCAGATGCATTGAGGGTTAAAACAGAATTTTTTGCCGTCTGGAGAACAATTAACTTCTCCAGACGGCTGCGGAGGTTAAAGGGCTGTTTCAGGGTGGAAAACGTTTACGTCTTTTAAGTCTTCCCCCAGGTACTCCCGTTCATTGGGCCCCAATATCCCCAATGACAGGCAAATCAAGGTCCACAAGTGAACCACAGGGTAATTTCCCCCATAATGTTCACTTAGTTCATGGATCTGGGCATGACAATTGTGACAGCCTGCAATGCAGTAGTCAGCACCTGTGGCCTTAATCTGTGCGTCTTTTATTTTTCCATACTCAAGGCGCTGGTCTTTAAATCCGGATTGCAGGAATCCACCGCCGCCGCCGCAGCAGTAATTATTGGACCGGTTCGGCTGCATATCCACAAAATTTTCTTCCCCGACAACGGATCTGACAACAAACCGTAAATCTTCGGCAATGGGATCACCAAAGGTTTTTCTGACGATCTGGCAGGGATCCTGTGCTGTGAATTTTATTTTAAGATCTTTATTCCAATCTGAATTGACCTTTAATTTTCCTTCACGGATCCATTTTGCATAATATTCATATATATTTTTAACGACAAAGTTGTGTTTAAGATTATATTTTTTCAGTCCTGCCAGGACCGAGAAAGTAACGTGGCCTCACTCGGTATTGAGGAATATCTTACAGCCCAGTTTGTTGGCCTGATCTACGGTTGTTTTGGTCACCTGTTTCCAGGAGTCGTCATCTGCCAGGAACATGCAATAATTTTCACCTGCCCAGCCCCTGCTGCCATAGGTCCAGTCAGCCCCTGCAAGATGGAGGATTTTCCATAACGGTATCAGTTCATCCGGTTCTGTTACAGGTTCCCTGGAGTTCTGGTTAAGAAAAAACTCAGCCCCCTGCTTATCAATGGGAGCCTGCATCTCTGCAAATTCAGGTTGTGACTCCTGGTATTCCTCCAATACATCCTGGACAACAAATTCAAAGTCTTCCGGAGAGGTTCCCATGGCACTGGTACTTTCGTTTCTAAGGGCCATATCACAGGAGCCTAAGATTCCTTTCGGCCTTTTTTCTCTGGGGCGAAGTTGTCTCGCATTAAAGATCAATTGGGGGATATTGATCTGCATGGGGCAGACATAAATGCAGCGTTGACACATGGTACACATCCAGGGCCAGTCGGATTTGGCAATTTCTTCATCCATACCCAGGGCAGCCATTCGAAGAAATTTTCTGGGATCCATATTGTCAAGTCCTGTGGCAGGGCACCCAGAGGCGCATGCGCCACAAGTTAAGCATGCACTCAGATTACCCCCTTCCGGCAGCAATTGTTTTACTTTATTCAAAAATATATTTTTACGTTTCTTGTTTCCAAGCTTAATGACAGCTACGGTCATGGTTCATTCCTTTCTATTTAGAGTTATTTCTGGGTAATACAAGAGACCTGGAAGCCATGGCGGCAATGGTATCTACTTTTACACCCAGTTTAAAATGCTTTGAAATATCCCCGATCTGGCGGTGGCAGGACAGACATGGGGCTGCGATGTTCTTAACCCCGGATGCAATGATCTGGTCTGCTTTGGCTTTTCCGGTAATCATCCTTTTGGCTTTGCTGGTGCTGTCCTGCAGCATTCCGCCGCCGCCGCCGCAGCAGACGGCATTTTCCCGGTTGGGAATAAGTTCAACCACCTCTTTGCAGCAAAGTGCCAGAAGCTGTCTGGGAGCATCATAAAGACCTGATTTTCTGCCAAGATTGCAAGGATCGTGATAGGCAGTCGGAAAGGGGTGTACAGTTTTATCCAGCTTGATGATTCCTTTTTTTACAAATCTTAAAACAAATTCAGGCATACTGATGACTTGGAATTCAGGCTTTCTGCCGATCAATTTTTCAGCCAGAACTTTTAAAACATGATATCCGTGGCCGCATTCCGACAGCACCAGGGTCTCAATTCCCAGCGCTTCAGCAGGCTCAATCACCATCAGGGCCATTTTTTTTGCAATTTCATCATCACTGACAAAGTATCCCCAATTGGTGACATCGGTATGTTTACTGGACATGGTCCAGGATTGATTTGAGGCATAAAAAAGTTTTGCCATGGCACTCAGGTGCAACAGGTTGATACCCAGTTCCCTTGGGTTTGGCAGGTAGAGAAATCTGGCACCTTTGAGATCATAAGGAATTTTGGCATTTGGGTCATTGACGTCCTCTGCAAATTCTTCCGCCATCCATTCAATGGTTTCAATAAAATCTTCACGGGTCAGTCCATTGACATCTCCGGTTGAAAGTCTTGATTTGATACCGGTTTGAATATCTGCTGAAATGAGTTCAAAAGCCCTGGGATGCGACCGTCCGATTCTGACCACCTTTGACATGGTGATCCCCATGGGACAGTTCTGTGTACACCTGTTGCACAAGAGGCAATCCCACAGCATGCCGCTTTTGATCAGTGCATCATCCAATCCTAGGACAGCCATTTTTATCATCTGTCTGGGCACTGGCCCGCCATGTCCATCAAACCAGGAACAGCTTGAATTGCAGGCGCCGCATGAAAGGCATTCATCTATATTGTCGCCTATTGAGGAGGTGTTCAGCTTCTCAATAAAATATGAATTCTCGTGGAGTTTGACCTTTTCCATTATATATCCTCAGGTTTTCCTATTTTTGTAAAAAATTTTGGGTCAGAAATTGTTTGAATTTAACTGATTCATTGGCAGCAAACGGTTGCCAGATAACAGTTGAATCATTGATTCCTTCAAACCGGTTCAAAATTTTGGCTCGAACCTGTGCCGTCCGGCTTCCGTTTATGGATTGGCAGTTGCCAGGGTGGCAGCCTGCCAGCAGTATTTTTTTTGCACCCTTCTCCAATGTTTTCAGCACAATATTTTCACCGATTCTGCACACGCAGGGAACTTTTTGAATATTGATCCCGGGGATGCGCTCAATATTTTCTGCGGCAAGGGCGCCTGAGCGTTCGCATGCAAATACAATGATCCGACCCTTTGATACCGGATTAACATATGACGCATCGGAAAAATTGCCGGATTCAATGGCCAGCGCCGGACAGCTGGACAGGCATAGTCCGCAGGAAAAACATGCCCCAGGGACAATGCAGGGTCTGGCATCATCGTTTAAAACAATGGCGCCATGGGGACAGATCCTGAAACAGGTCAGGCAGTTTCTACATTTTTGTGTATTGATTTCAATGCCGAAAGAAGAAGCCGCTGTTTTATTGTCTGTAATCGTGCCGATTGATGAGAGAATCATTTGAATTTCCAGGGTTTGATCCTGCTCATCCGTCTCGTCATGACATGATCCTGTAAAAAATATTCCTTTTCTGGGGCTATGGGTTAACCGATGTCTTACATTTGCAGACTGCAGATACCCTTCAGTATCCAAACGCTCTTTTAAAAGCATTGCGATCATTGGATTTTTATTGCTTGGCATTCTGTTTTCCGGGAGAATCAGCCAGTCGCTTTCAAAAGAAAGAAGTATATTCTTCAGTGTTTTTTCTTTCAGGTCAAATACGATTTTTTTATTTTTTTCAGAAAGGGATACATCTTCTATCGAATCTGTCCGGAAAAATTTGATCCCCAGTTTTCTTGCCCGGTCATATGTCTGCTGCCCCTCAAGTTTGTGCACCAGCATATGGTTCATGATAAAAAAGATACGCCTTTTGGTTTTGGCAAGCTTGATGGCCATAAGTAAGGCGGTCCTTGAGGAAGCCTTGAACTGAGGACCTGAAGAATCCAGCCAGAACACCAAGGTTTGGGGAACTGCTTCAAGGCTGTGATCAACTTTATTTGAAAACTGTTTAAGAGAATACACCCCATCAGGGGGAAGGGTTGTTTTCTTCACTACCGGTAATGTGTTTGCAGATTCTGCAACAATAATAGCCACAAAATTTTCTTGGTTTACGCCCTCGAAAGTTTGATATAAAATTGTAAAGTTTCCTACAGCCCCTTTAATTGAAATAAGATTTGCATCAGTAACCAAATGAATGTCGGATGACTGGATGTATATTCCCCTGCCCAGGCAAAACATCCATACCTCATAACCTTGTTTTGAAGCCGCAATAGCAGCTCTCTGGGCTTGATCCCCATCCCCTATGACAGCAACAAGGCATGGTGGCGGTCTTGATTTGGTCTGTCTAAAGCTTTTGATAATCTTTTGCGCACAATTGATTCCCTGCTGTTTTGCACCCAGGATATCAACAGGTCCTGTTGCACAACCGGCAGCATAAATACCTTTTTCAGCCAGAACAGCGTGATCATTTACAAATCCCCATTGATCCAAAGGCAGATCCAGCAGGTCGGTAAGACCGGTTGTGCCGCTACAGGCAGAAATGCCCACGGAAAGCACTATCATGTCAAAATGATCTGCCATTCGGTTCCCGTTCTCGCTGTCCTCTCTGATAACGGACAGTTTTCCTTCTATTTTATTGTCGAAAATTTCAAACGGAACACCCTGGATCAAATCAACTTTGCCTGAAAGAGAATTAAATTTGGATCTTGTTTCTTTCCCGATGATCTGAAGATCAATATAAAACAAAGTGATTTTAGCATCAGGATATAAATACAGCAGTTTGTTTATGTGCCGCAGTGATAATTTACAGCAAACCTGGGAGCAATAGTCTTTTCCTTTTTCACGGTTTCTTGAACCGACACATTGGATAAATCCGATTTTTGGGGAAGTTGTTTTTGGAAAATATTCGATTAGCGTATCGGTTTTCAAGATTTGGTTGAGATCAGCAGTGGTAATGATATGCTTGTTGCGGTGATAAACATCCCCCATAAGCCCATTTGGCTTAATGGGGGTAAATCCTGTTGCCAGAATGATTTTATCTGCCTCAATGGTGTGATCTTTTTTGCCTTTCAAAGATGCGATATATTTGTTTTTGTTTGTATCGATTTTACAGACCTTGGTGTTCAGGTATGTATTTATGTTGGCTGCCAGAGATATTCTGTCCGCCATTTCATGACTGATGCAGGCAGAACAGTTCTGGCAGGTATCTGTTGCCATGCATGCCCAGAAAGAGGCGTGACCGCCAAGATGGTTGCTTTGTTCTATTAGATGGACAATGATCCCATGATCATTCAACGTCAGTGCTGTCGCCATACCGGCCATGCCGCCGCCAATGATCATGACGCTTTTATTGTTATCGTTCAAATTTGAGTTTGATATCATGTTTCATAAAACCTGGAAATTTTGACCACAATTTTTCACAGGTCCTTTCAAAAAATTTAAAGTTTGCAGTATTGCAATGCTGTTTCTATCCCGGGTAAGCCTAAAGCAATGGTTATGCCAGAAGGACTTTCTGGAAAGAGTTGAGTTGATTCGTCGTTTTTACAGGAAGTTAAAAACAAGGAGTGGGTTCAAGGTCGTAATACCGGGGAATAAATAGTCGTGATATTGCGACCCCTTAAACGGGTAAGAATTGCATCATTGCGACTCTTGCCAGATCATTTTTTTACAGGCTATCCGGCGTGTTTGGCTTACAGTCCGCCAAAGCCTTCATCCTCTATATCAATGGCAGCAGAGCATCCTTGTGCTATCGCGTCCATTTTACCCATGGCGGCATAAAGTTCGGTCTGGATAAAAAATTGGGCGGTTTTGAGCTGGCCATTGTAAAATGAACGATCTTTTTGCCGGCATCCTTTTTCCAATTTGTCTGAAGAAACAATGGCACGCCAGAGAAGCATCCAGGCCATGATGATGTCTCCTGCCACATGGAGGAACGGCAATGAATGGGCAAAGGCGGTTTTAAATTCGAGGGACAGGGCTTTTTTACCGATGCCAACGGTGATGTCAACCAGACGGCTGACGGCTGAATCCAGCTTTTCAGCAAGGGGTGAAAGTGCTGGTATTTTTTTTGCCTGTGCAGTGGTATGGCTGATTTCAGTGATCAATTTTGCAAACGCTGCTCCGTTTTCAGCGCCGATTTTCCTTGCCAGAAAATCCATGGCCTGGATACCGGAAGTCCCCTCATAAATGGAGGCGATCCTGCAGTCCCTGGCATATTGTTCCACAGGATATTCCCTAGTGTATCCGGCCCCGCCAAATACCTGGATGGCCTGGTTGCATACCTCGTATCCCATGACTGCCAGGTATTCCTTGATAATCGGGGTTAAAAGACTGAAAAAGGCTTCATCCACGGCATTGTTCTCATGGTCGAGTTCCAGCTGTTCTTTGCACTGGACCGTATAATAGAAGAAACTTCTCATACCGGAAACATAGGCTTTCATCCGCAACAGGTTTCGCCGGACATCCGGGTGCTTTATGATTGGCACGGATTTGGCCTCTCGGTTTGTATAATCAACAAGGTCTCTTCCCTGTATCCTTTCCCGGGCATAATTGAGGGCTTCAAGATAGGAAGCGCTTGCATAGGCAAGGCCCTGAAGGCCTGTGCCAAGCCTTGCATCATTCATCATGTAAAACATGATTTTCATTCCTTTGCGCTCTTCGCCCAGAAGATACCCCAGGCACTCCCCCCTGGACCCCAGGGTCATGGAGCAGGTTGCGCTGGCGTGAATTCCGTGTTTTTCTTCAATGCCGGTACAGACAATATCGTTTCGCTCCCCCAGGGTACCGTCAGGGTTCACAAGGTATTTTGGCACCAGGAAAATAGAGATCCCGCTCGTGCCGGCAGGATCGCCTTCAATGCGGGCCAGCACCGGGTGAATAATGTTATCAGCCAGATCATGGTCCCCGTTTGTAATGAATATTTTATTACCGGTAAGACAATAGGTGCCGTCCGGATTCTTTACAGCACTTGTGGTTAAGGCCCCGACATCAGACCCGGCATCTGATTCGGTTAACAGCATGGTGCCGCCCCATTGGGAGGATGTCAGCCGCTTGACATACAATTGTTTTTGTTCGTGTGTGCCGAAAATCTGAATCATCAGGGCCGTCCCGTTTCCCATGGTTGAATAGCAGTTAAGAGCCCAGTTGGCAGCCATGAAATACTCTGCCGCAGCAACCCCGATGGCCTTTGGTGATCCCTGTCCCCCCATTTCCTGCGGGATGATGAGGTTGGGCCATTCCCCCTCTTTGAGCAGCTCAAAGGGCCTGTGGAAACACTCCGGGACTTTGACAACACCGTTTTCAAGCACCACCCCTTCTTCATCACCGGGTTTCAGGGTCGGGAGCACTTCCTTGATTGCCAGGGTTCGCGCTTCTTTAAGGATTAGATCGCAGGTTTTTTTATTAAATTCCCGATACCTTTTGTTTTCCAATATTTTTTTTGTGTCCATCTGTTCCCAGAGAACAAATTCAAGATCTCTTCTGTCTATGAGTTGTTGGGCCATTTTTTAAAAGTCTCCTTATTCGTTAAAGCATGTCCAGGCAAACATAATTTCAGAGTTAAACATAAATTAAGATCTTTTGACAGCAGTGTTTTTTTCTTTGCCTTGACAAGCACGATATGTCTTTATATTTAATTTGTATGCAAGACAAATTTACTTTAAAAATAATTAAACCATGAAAACACGGATAACCAACCTGTTTAATATCAAACACCCGATTATTCAGGGCGGCATGCATTATGTAGGATTTGCAGAGCTGGCTTCAGCGGTTTCAAATGCAGGAGGGCTCGGGATCATCACCGGCTTGACCCAGAAAACCCCTCAAGATCTGGCAAAAGAAATCGTGCGATGCCAAAAAATGACCGACAACCCGTTCGGGGTAAACCTGACCTTTCTGCCCACGGTGAGTTCGCCTGACTATCCGGGCTATATCAATGCCATCATTGATACTGGTGTGAAAATTGTTGAAACCGCAGGGCGTAACCCCCAGGAATATCTGCCAGGATTAAAAGATGCAGGCGTTAAAATTATTCATAAATGTACCTCTGTTCGCCATGCATTAAAGGCGGAAAACATCGGATGCGATGCTGTTTCTGTAGATGGATTCGAGTGCGGCGGTCATCCTGGAGAGGATGACATCCCGAATATGATCCTACTGCCAAGGGCGGCAGATGAACTGAAAATACCCTTTGTGGCTTCGGGTGGGATGGCCGATGCTCGAAGCCTGGTCGCCGCGCTATCCTTAGGGGCAGACGGCATCAATATGGGGACGCGCTTTATTGCAACCCAAGAAGCACCTGTCCATGAAAACGTGAAGTTAGCCATTCTCTCTGCAAAAGAGATTGACACCCGCCTTGTTATGCGGTCTTTGAAAAATACGGAACGGGTGCTCAACAACTCGGCTGTTGAGCAATTGCTGGCAAAAGAGGCGGTTTTGGGTAAAAATTTGAAGTTTGAGGATATCATTGATGTTGTGGCAGGGGTTTATCCAAAAGTGATGATGGAAGGGAAGACAGATTCAGGCGTATGGTCCTGTGGCATGGTTGCCGGCTTGATTCATGATATTCCAACCTGTTTGGACCTCATTGAGCGGATCATGTCGGAAGCTGAGTCACTCATTCGAGGTCGTCTGGCAGATATGCTCAAATAGACAACCCAAACAATAACAC
>JAHJLN010000122.1 GCA_018821715.1 Pseudomonadota bacterium
ATATCTATTGACATCCCTTAATAATTATTTAAAATGAATAGAAAAACAAAACCTTTTAACCTGTAAAAAAAGGAAGAAAAATGCGTCAATCTGCTTTATCAACATATCTTTCCAACACAAATATAAATGAAATTAATACAGAATTAGTAGCTTATATTGCAAATCTTACTGCTGTTCAATCTGTTTCGCCCCAAACGGCATCCTCTATTGTTAAAGAACTCAGAGACCAGCGACAATATCTTAAACTCATTGCCAGTGAAAACTATTGTTCTCTTCCGGTCCAACTTGCTTTGGGGAATCTGTTGACCGATAAATACAGTGAGGGGTTTCCAAATTATCGATTTTATGCAGGGTGCAATAACGTAGATGATATTGAAAATTTTGCTGCGGCGGCTGCACGGGAGCTTTTTGGTGCAGACCATGCCTATGTTCAACCCCATAGCGGGGCTGATGCAAACCTGATTGCCTGCTGGGCGATTTTAAATGCACGCGTTACGATTCCTGAACTCAATAAACTGGGCATATCTGATCCTTCAAAGGCGTCCAGGCAAGACTGGGAAACCATTCGAAAAGCCAGCTGCAACCAGAGGCTTCTGGGCATGGATTATTATTCAGGCGGCCATTTGACCCATGGATACCGCCAGAATGTATCTGCCCAGATGTTTGATGCCTATAATTACAGTGTTAACAAAGAAAGCGGCCTGATTGATTACGACGAATTGAGAAAACAGGTCCTGGATATTAAACCCCTTGTACTTCTTGCCGGGTACAGTGCATATCCGAGAATCATTGATTTTGAAATCATGAGAGAAATCGCAGACACGGTCAATGCTGTCCTTTGGGTTGACATGGCTCATTTTGCAGGCCTTGTGGCTGGAAAGGTATTCCAGGGCAAGTTTGATCCAGTAGAATATGCAGACATTGTCACTACAACCACCCACAAGACGCTGAGGGGACCTCGTGGCGGCATGATTCTCTGCAAGGAGTGGCTCAAGGATTATGTGAACAAGGGGTGTCCTCTTGTTATCGGTGGACCGCTACCCCATGCCATGGCAGCAAAAGCAGTTGCCTTTGTCGAAGCCCAGAAAGATGAATTCAGGACTTATGCATCAAATATTGTTAGAAATTCAAAAATTCTGGCCCAGTGCTTAAGAGAGCAGGGGCTCAAACTTGCAACTGACGGCACTGACAATCATCTCATGCTCATTGATGTCAGTGAATTTAATCTTACCGGTCGCCAGGCTGAAGCTGTTTTGCGGGAATGCGGCATAACACTTAACAGAAATTCTTTGCCCGATGACAAGAACGGTCCCTGGTATACAAGTGGTCTCAGGATAGGGACACCTGCGATCACCTCCCTTGGAATGGGCGCAGAACAAATGAAAGAGATTGCATCCATTATCAAAATGATTCTTGAGTCTGCAAAACCAAGTATCATTGTCAAAGGAGAGAATATTGGAAAAGAATCCCGTGCCAATGCCACGGTTGATGAAACCATTAAACAAGATTCCCTTAACAGAGTAAGACATCTTTTAAATCAGTTTCCTTTATATCCGGTGCTTGACCTTGATTTTTTAATGGAACAGTTTTTGATAAAATAACCTTTATCGTTTGAACTGGCAGGAGGCAATATGAACTATGTAAGTCACGCAACATGTATGATCTGCAACAAAACTTTTGAAAAAGGCAAGTTTGATTATATCTGTCCGGATCATGGAAATGAAGGGATACTGGATATCAAATATGATTATGATGCCATAAAAAAAGAGTTTACAAAAGAAACACTTGCTGTTGACAAGGACTTATCCATCTGGAGATACAAGCCGCTTTTACCGGTTGAAAAAACTTCCAAAGGTCCAAATCTATCTGTTGGGAACACCCCGCTGTTAAATCTTGATTCTCTGGCTGACGGGCTTGGGATCAAGGCATTTTATTTAAAAGATGACGGCCGTTTGCCCACAGCATCTTTTAAAGACAGGGCAAGCGCTATTGCCGTAGTAAAGGCAAAAGAAGCGGGCGCAAAGGTTATCACAACGGCCAGTACGGGAAATGCAGCAGCAGCACTTTCAGGGCTTTGCGCATCCATGGGGCAGGCTAATGTCATTTTTGTCCCGGCCTCGGCACCCCAGGCTAAAATCGCCCAGCTTCTCATGTTCGGTTCAAATGTCATGCTGGTTGACGGAACCTATGATGATGCATTTGATCTGTGCCTTAAGGTTGCGGACGAATATGGGTGGTATAACAGAAATACCGGATATAATCCCTATATGTCCGAAGGGAAAAAAACCTGTTCCTTTGAAATTTGTGAACAGCTTGCCTGGAAAGCCCCTGATGTTATTTTCGTCAGTGTGGGCGACGGATGTATCATTGGCGGTATTCATAAGGGACTAAGAGATCTTTTTGAAATGGGATGGATTGATAAAATTCCCCGTCTTATCGGTGTCCAGGCAGAGGGCAGCAGTTATATGTACCAGGCCTGGAAAAATAAGGAGAACATTGTCACAAAGCCTGCAACAAAAGCGGTTACCATTGCAGACAGCATTAGCGCAGGACTCCCCAGAGACCGGATCAAAGCCCTTGATGCAGTAAACATGACCCATGGGGCATTCATTATTGTCAGTGACGAAGAAATTATCAGAGCCATTCCGGATCTTGCCCAAAAGACCGGCGTATTTGCAGAACCCGCAGGCGCAGCCACCTGGGCAGGTGTTAAAAAAGCCGTTCAAGACCGGATGATCAATCCCGATGAAACAGTGGTGATGATCAATACAGGCAGCGGTCTCAAAGATATCAACTCTGCCATGAAAGCGGTTGAACTCACAGATATGAAATACTTTAAGGTTGAACCGTCAATTAATGAATTTAGAAAAATAGCCTCTGATTTAAAACTTTAATTTAGCCAAGATACAGGAGATAAAAACCATGATTGATTTGACGATTGTCCCGGATGCATTAAACAGAACCGTGGAACTTGCAAAAGAAAGAAACATTATCATCCCGACCCTTAAACAACAGAGGGATCCTTCTTTAATTCCTGAAAAAATAGTGGACAGGCTCAAGACTGTGGGATTATGGGATCTGGACCCTTTAAATCTTTTCAGGATCACCTGGCACAATGAGCCCAAAGAGATTGGCGGCGGATATACAGGGGTAAACTATATTGAATTTCCCCAAGCATTGACCGGGGTTAAAGCCCGTATTGTTGCTGTTGTAGGTAAATACTTTCCAACAGGCGCCCATAAAGTCGGGGCAGCCTTTGGGTGTCTTGTCCCACGACTTGTCACAGGGCAGTTTGATCCTTCAAAACAAAAAGCTGTCTGGCCTTCCACAGGCAACTACTGCCGGGGAGGCGCCTATGATTCAGCCCTGCTGGGATGTGAATCCATTGCGATTCTTCCCTCTGAAATGAGCCGGGAGCGATTTGAATGGCTGCAAAAGGTGGCAGGCCAGATTATTAAAACACCTGGATCTGAAAGCAATGTAAAAGAAATATTTGATAAATGCTGGGAACTTAGAAATTCCGGTGAAGACCTTGTTATTTTTAACCAGTTTGATGAGCTGGGAAACTATTTATGGCATCATGAAGTTACAGGGCCTGCAATGCTGGATGTTCTCAATAAAATCATGAAACCCGGCAACAAGGTAAGAGGTCTTGTTTCAGCTACCGGTTCAGGTGGTACCATTGCTTCGGGTGATTTTTTAAAGAAACAGTTTTGTGAGTGTAAAATTGTGGCCAGTGAAGCCCTTCAATGTCCAACCCTCTTAAACAACGGATTCGGGGCCCATAGAATTGAAGGTATTGGCGATAAACATATTCCCTGGATACATAATTCTAAAAATACTGATTTCGTGGTTGCCATGGATGACAATGTTCCCATGAACCTTATCCGGTTGTTTAATGAACCTGCCGGAAGGCGGCTGCTAAAGGAAAAAGGGATTTCAGATGACATGATCAGCAAGCTTGATCTGATCGGTATTTCAGGGGCATCAAATCTTGCGTCTGCCATTAAATTTGCCAAGTACAATGAATTGACAAAAAACGATATTGTGGTAACGGTTTTAACCGACTCCATGGATATGTACCAAAGCCGTCTTACTGAACTGACCAATGAATGCGGCAGTTTTTCAGATACAGATGCCCAGGTGGTTTATTCAAGGGATTTACTGGGCTTGAACATTGATAATATGGAAGAACTGACCTATTACGGAAAAAAACGGATTCATAATTTAAAGTATTATACATGGGTTGAACAGCAGGGCAAAGCCTATGAAGAGATTCAGGAACAATGGTATAATGATGCCTACTGGACATCTATAATTGATAACACTGAAAAAATTGATGAATTGATTGAAGAATTTAATAAAAAAACCGGATTACTTGAAAAACTTTAGGGACAAGCAAAATGAACATCGACTTTAAAAAGATAGTAGAAAAAGCTGAATTTTATAAAGCAGACATGTCAAAATTTTTAAGAGATATGATTGCCATTCCCAGTGAAAGCTGTAATGAAAAAGAGGTGGTCCTCAGAATTAAAAAAGAAATGGAAACGATAGGGTTTGATAAGGTTGAAATCGATCCCATGGGTAATATTCTAGGCTATATCGGCAAAGGCAAGCACCTGATTGCAATGGATGCCCACATTGATACCGTAGGTGTCGGCAATCTTTCCAACTGGGATCATGACCCGTATAAAGGGTATGAGGACGACGAAATTATTATCGGAAGAGGTGCCACTGACCAGGAAGGCGGTATGGCCTCAATGGTATATGCCGGGAAAATCATAAAAGACCTGGGTCTTGAAGATGATTATACCCTTCTTGTTACTGGGACGGTCCAGGAAGAGGATTGTGACGGTCTTTGCTGGCAGTATATAATTGAAGAAAGCAAGATCCGGCCTGATTTTGTCGTTTCAACAGAACCCACCTCCTGCCGCATCCACAGGGGTCAGAGAGGCCGAATGGAAATAAAGGTTGAAACCACCGGCATCAGTTGCCATGGCTCAGCACCGGAACGGGGAGACAATGCGATTTTTAAAATGGGTCCCATTCTCAATGATCTTGAAAAACTTCAGAAAGATTTAAAGGATGATGATTTTCTGGGTAAAGGAACCCTCACGGTTTCTGAGATTTTCTTTTCATCTCCTTCAAGATGTGCAGTTGCAGACGGCTGCAGCATCTCCATTGACAGGCGGCTGACCATTGGTGAAACCTGGGAAGGCGCGCTTGAAGAAATCAGAGCACTTGATGCTGTGAAAAAGGCCAAAGCGGTTGTTTCCATGTATGATTATGACCGGCCGTCCTATACCGGACTTGTGTATCCTACACAATCCTATTTCCCGGCCTGGGTACTGGCAGAAGATCATGATGCCTGTAAAAGTCTGGTTGCAGCTTATAAGAACCTTTTTGACAAGGACCCCATTGTTGACAAGTGGACTTTTTCCACCAACGGCGTATCCATTATGGGACGGTACGGCATTCCCTGTATCGGTTTTGGCCCGGGCCATGAAGACCAGGCCCATGCACCCAATGAAAAAATGTGGAAATCAGAACTGGTACAAGCGGCAGCAATGTATGCGGCTATTCCGTCCATGTATCTTAAAACACTTAATAACCAGTAAATCGGCATTGATATGATGTTTTTTTACAAAATCCAGATTAAATCCATTAAAGGGGTGAAGCGTGTATAAGAAATTAGCCGTCATTGCCATTGGTGGAAACTCATTGATACGGGACAAACACCATCTGAAGGTCGAAGACCAGTACCGTGAAATAACAAAAACCGTTCGGCACATTGTTGAGATTATCAAAGCAGGGTATGAAATTGTTATTACCCATGGCAATGGCCCCCAGGTCGGTTTTATCCTGAGAAGATCTGAAATCGCATATGAGCATGAAGGCCTTCATTTTGTGCCCCTGCAAAGCTGTGTGGCAAATACCCAGGGGGCCATCGGCTATCAGATCCAGCAGGCACTTTGCAATGAGTTAAAAAAACATAATATTCCCAAAAAGGCGGTCACCGTTGTTACACAGGTGAAGGTATCCAGAACCGATCCCGGGTTTGATCATCCGACCAAACCCATTGGAACCTTTTATGATGACAAGAAAGCCAAAATTATACAAAAAGATCATCCCGACTGGATAATGGTGTCTGATGCAGGCCGGGGATACAGACGAGTGGTGGCATCACCCGAACCCATTGAAATTATTGAGATGGAGATGATCAAACATCTTGTGGAAAATAATTTTTGTGTGATTGCAGCCGGCGGCGGCGGTATTCCGGTGATTGAAAATTCGGATGGAAGCCTTGAAGGTGTCGGTGCTGTCGTAGATAAGGATTTTACCTCTGCATTGCTGGCCAAGAACCTGAAGGCTGATCTGTTGATCATCTCAACCGGTATTGATCGGGTATGTCTCAATTTTGGCAAGGAAAATGAAAAACCATTGTCCCTTATGACGGTTAAAGAAACAAAAGAATATATAAAACAAGGTCATTTTGCAGCAGGCAGCATGCTGCCGAAAATACAGGCAATTTTGTGGTTCCTGGAAAATGGCGGTGAAAAAGCCATTATCACAAGACCGGATCACTTAAAAAAAGCAATTATAGGAAAGTGTGGAACCCAGATCATAAAATGATTTGACCGCCAAAAGATTGAATGGTTTTGAACAGGACAGAAAACCCAAGGAAAGACAGCATGATTGAATTTTCATTAAATGGATCACCCATATCTTTTTCGGGCAAAGAAGATCTTTTTCTTTTGACATGGCTCAGGGAAGATATGGGCATTGTTTCTCCTAAAAACGGCTGCTCAGGCCAAGGAGCATGCGGTGCCTGCCTGGTTGAAATAGATGGTAAGCCTGCACTGTCTTGTAGAACGCCCATGAAAAAAGTCAAGGGGTGTAAAATTGTTACCATTGAAGGGTTTGATCTAAAATTGAAAGACACCCTGGCCAAAGCTTTTGTAAAAAAAGGAGCGGTTCAATGCGGGTTCTGTACTCCCGGGTTTCTGGCCCGGACCAAACTTCTTTTAGAACAGAACACCTGTCCGAGCATTGAAGACATAAAAAAAGCATTGGGAGCCAATTTATGCCGATGTACAGGTTATGCAAAAATTATTGATGCCGTGATACTGGCAGCCCAATCTCTAAAAGACAAAAAAGAAATCAAACTCAATGAAAATATGGGGATAGGCAAAAACCAATCCAAGCATGACGCATATCTGACAGCACTGGGCAAACGCGAATTCATAGATGATATGAGATTTGAAGGAATGGTGCATGGGGCGTTAAAATTCAGTGATCACCCAAGGGCCAGAATATTGAGCATCAAAATAGAGAAAGCCCAGAAACTGCCTGGCGTTGTACGAGTTTTTACGGCAAAAGACATTCCCGGACAGCGAATGACCGGCATTATTCACCAGGACTGGCCGGCCATGGTTCTTGAAGGCGAAACCACCCGGTATATCGGCGATGTTCTTGCAGGAGTTGTTGCCATTGATGAACCCACTGCAAGAAATGCCTGTCAATTGATCGATGTTGAGTATGAGGTACTGACACCTGTAATCGATCCTGTTGAAGCGCTTAAAGACGAAATAAAAGTTCATGAAAAGGGTAATTTGCTTTCGAAAACAGAGTTTATCAGAGGCGGTGACATTGATGCAGCATTCAAGACGTCTGCCCATATCGTCTCTGCCCAATACAGGACACAATTGGTGGAACATGGGTTTTTAGAGACAGAGACTGCCATTGCAAAGCCCATTAAAAATAATGGGGTTCAAATTTATACCCAGAGCCAGGGAATTTACGAAGACCGGCATACCATCTCCAATCTTCTGGGGCTTGCAAAAGAAAAGGTCATCGCAACCCTTGTACCCTGCGGCGGCGCTTTTGGCGGTAAAGAAGACTTAACGGTCCAGGGACATGCAGCCGTCTTCTGCTATCTTCTCAAACAAACCGTAAAAGTGAGGTTGTCCCGGGACGAATCCATCCGAATGCATGTGAAACGGCATCCGTTTGTGATGAATTACAAACTGGGATGCGATACAAACGGCATGCTCACAGCCCTGAGTGCTGAGATTATCGGTGATACCGGGGCCTATGCATCCCTGGGCAGTGAGGTATTGAACAGGGCGGCAGGACACGCTGCAGGCGGATACCATGTGCCGGTGGTGGCAGTGGTCTCCAAAGCAGTATACACCAACAACCTGCCGGCAGGTGCCATGAGAGGGTTTGGGGTAAACCAGGTCACTTTTGCCATGGAATGCATGGTGGATGAATTGTGTGAAAAGGCAGGACTCAATCCCTGGCAGTTCAGGTTTGACAACGCCCTGAAAAAAGGGTCCATGACAGCCACAGGACAGGTTATGGGCGATGGGGTCGGATTGCGGGACACACTTCTTGCCGTTAAAGCAGACTATGATGCCGCCAAATATGCCGGCCTTGCCCTGGGGATAAAAAATATCGGTTATGGCAACGGTTTGATAGATGAAAGTGAAGCCCAGATAGAAGTTGTGTCAGGCAAAAAGATTATTATCCATCATGGGTGGACGGAAATGGGCCAGGGCGTTGATACGATTGCCCGGCAGATATTAACCCAAGTGGTGGGCCATAAAGAGATTGAAATTGAGGTGGTGTCCAGTACAGCCTCTGAAATTGTGGGGGGCACAACCACTGCCAGCCGGGGCACCTTTCTTTTGGGCAATGCCTTGATCATGGCTGCTCAAAAGCTAAAAAAACAATTAAAAACAAGAAAGTTGTCCCAGCTTTCAGGCCAAAAATTTACAGGCCGATGGGTCTGCGACTGGACCACTCAGCCGGGCAAGGATGTAGAAAATCCCCAGACCCATTTTGCCTATGGATATGCAGCCCAGGTGGTATGCCTGGATGACGAGGGCCGGGTGGACAAAGTTGTTGCAGCCCATGATGCCGGCTGTGTCATCAATCCCAACCTGTTCGAAGGCCAGATCCAGGGTGCGGTCATGATGGGGCTTGGATATGCATTTACTGAAAAACTTGATCTGGATCGTGGGCATCTTGTGTCTTCAAAAATGGTAAAACTGGGATTGCCGAAAATCAAATCAATGCCGCAGATCATTGTCAGGGCTGTGGAGGTGAAAGACCCCAAAGGACCATTCGGGGCCAAGGGTGTGGGTGAAATAGGGCTGGTTCCAACCGCACCTGCAGCCATCAATGCCCTGTATCAGTTTGACAAAAAAAGACGGTATGAACTTCCGGTTGGACAAAGGATAAGATAATGACCCTTTACATTAAAAACGCAACATTTATTGACTGGCAGGACCTGACCTTTACAAAAACAGATATTGAGGTTGACCCGGGTCAGGACGGTGGTATGAAACTGATTGATGCCATTCCCCTCTCTTCGCCTGAATCTTCAACAATCGTGGATGCCAGAGGCAGATTTGTTACCAAATCTTTTGGGTGCGGCCATCATCATATTTATTCAACCCTGGCAAGGGGGATGCCGGCACCTGCCAAACCCTGTGAAAATTTTGTGGATATCCTTAAATATGTCTGGTGGCACCTGGATAAAAACCTTGATCTTGAAATGATAAAAGCCAGTGCACTGGCCGCTGCCCTCTTTTGTGCAAAAAACGGTATCACCTTTGTTATTGATCATCATGCTTCCCCTTTTGCGGTGGAAGGATCTTTATTCACCATCAAGGAGGCTTTTGACACTGTCGGTATTTCCCATCTGCTGTGTTATGAAATCTCGGACCGTGACGGCGAAAAAATCAGGGATAAAGGGCTGGCGGAAACAAAAAATTATCTAACTGCAGGTCACCAGGGTCATGTGGGCCTTCACGCGTCTTTTACCGTGGGAGACACTTTGCTTGAAAAGGCGGTTAAGCTTGCCCATGATTGCAACACAGGGCTGCATATTCATGTGGCAGAAGATCTGGCAGATCAGGCGCATTGCCAGAAAACCTATCATAAACGGGTGGTGCAGCGTCTTTTTGATGCTGGCGGCCTTGATCTGAAAGGCTCAATTTTCGGGCATTGTCTGCATCTGGATGAAACTGAAAAAATGCTTTTAAAAAATTCAACAGCCTGGGTGGCCCAGAATGTTGAAAGCAACCTGAACAATAATGTCGGGCTCACAAATTATTCAACCTATGGAGACAGGATCATGCTGGGAACCGACGGCATGCATTCTGACATGCTCAGAAGTGCCAAGGCCGCCTTCTTTGTGGGTCAGGGAACCGAAGGGATCAGTTTTCCCGGCATCTATGAACGATTCAGGAATATCCACAGGTTTATCAAAGAAAATGGGTTTAAAGGAGATACGGATAATAATCTTTTAATTCTTGATTACCCGGCACCCACCCTAATGAACCAGGAAAATTTTTTAGGACATTTTGTATTCGGGATTGAATCCTCCCATGTCGACAGTGTTATTTCTTCCGGCCGCCTGATTGTGTCCGATAAAAAGCTCTTGTCTGCCAATGAAGACGATATTTTAAGCTTTGCTAAAGAGATGGGAAGTAAGCTGTGGCAAAAACTATGATAAAAATTTTATAGAAAACGAAAAAAACGGGAATACCCATTTGAAAAACAAACTCAATATTTAAACACGTGGAGGAAAAATTGGATAAGACTAAAATGATTGAACGTATAAAAACCATTGCAGAAAAAAACATAGACAATATGTATTTGAATGATTTTTTTCTGACCTGGGAAAAAACAGATGACGAACTTGCAGCTGTATTTGAAGTGGCACAGATTTTACGCGGCATGAGAGACAACAACATTTCGCCGAAAGTCTTTGATTCAGGACTTGCCGTATCCTTGTTCCGGGATAATTCCACTAGGACCCGTTTCAGTTTTTCCTCTGCCTGCAACCTTTTGGGCCTGACCGTCCAGGACCTGGATGAAGGCAAATCCCAGATTGCCCATGGTGAGACCGTAAGGGAAACCGCCAACATGGTTTCTTTTTTGGGGGATGTCATCGGTATCCGGGATGACATGTACCTGGGTGCAGGAAATGCCTATATGAAAGAGGTGGCCAAATCTGTCCAGCAGGGATATGAAGAAAAGGTACTTCCCCAGAGACCGACTTTGGTCAACCTCCAGTGCGATATTGATCATCCCACCCAGACCATGTCCGATGCTCTGCACCTGATCAACACCTTTGGCGGGCTTGACAAACTTCGCGGTAAAAAAATTGCCATGACCTGGGCATATTCTCCGTCCTATGGGAAACCGCTGTCAGTACCCCAGGGCATTATCGGGCTGATGACACGGTTTGGAATGGATGTCAGCTTTGCCTATCCTGAAGGCTATAATGTCATGGATGAGGTGGTGGATGTGGCAAAGAAAAACGCTGAACAAAGTGGTGGAAAATTTGAGATTGCAGGCTCCATGGAAGAAGCCTTTGAAGGGGCGGACATTGTTTATCCCAAAAGCTGGGCACCCTATGCCGTGATGGAACAAAGAACAGGCCTGTTGCGGGCAGGAGATGATAAAGGCCTTAAAGATCTTGAAAAACAATGCCTTGAAAACAATAAAAAATTTGTTTCCTGGGAGTGCACCCGTGACCTGATGAACACAACCAGAAACAAAAACGCCTTGTACATGCATTGCCTGCCGGCTGATATCACCGGAGTCAGCTGCAAACAGGGAGAAGTTGCAGCTGATGTGTTTGATCAGTACAGGGTTCCCCAGTATATCCAGGCAGGATACAAACCCTATGTTATTGCGGCCATGATTTTTTTAAGCAAATTCAAACATCCGGGTGACAAGCTCATGGAAGTTGTGAACAGGGGAACCAAAAGAATATTTTAAATTAAGACAGAGGATACGGGTTGCGGTTTGACAGGGAGAGCCCTTTATGCCGCACCCATATTTTCCTGAAACAATATGGAGGCGTTATGAGCGACACATTTACCTGCCTTTCTTTGGAACAGATTTTAAACTGGATTAAAAGAGAAGAACCATCCGGGAAGATTTTCGGCATCCCCTCGTCTCTTTTTTTTACCCCGCGCGAGGATGACGTTTTCAGAATCAGTCGGTATGGGAGATGGTTGGAAACGCCTGTCGGGGTTGCGGCAGGACCCCATACCCAATTGTCACAGAATATTATCTGTGCCTGGCTTACCGGCGCAAGATATATTGAATTAAAGACCGTACAGGTACTTGATGAACTGGATGTTACAAAGCCTTGCATCAACATGGCCGATGAAGGGTATAATTGCGAATGGTCCCAGGAACTCAGGCTTGAAAATTCTTTTGATGAATACTTGAATGCCCTGGTTGCCATTTATATTTTAAAACAAAGGCTGGGTTTAAAACAGTCTTTAACAAGCACGGCAAAAGAGCCTGGATTTATTTTCAACATGAGCGTGGGCTATAATTTAGATGGTATTTTAAGCTTGAAAGTTCAAAAGTTTTTAGATGCCATGGCAGACGCAAAAGATAAAATCCATGAAAAACTGAAAATTGCTCAAACCATTTTTCCAGAAGCGGCTGACCTTATTATTCCTTCCACGGTATCTGATAACATCACCATCTCAACCATGCACGGCTGCCCGCCCGATGAAATCGAAAAGATCGGTCTTTATTTTATCGAGCAAAGAAAATTGAACACCACCATAAAATTAAATCCCACCCTTTTGGGACCTGTTGAATTAAGGGATATTTTAAATAACCGGCTGGGGTTTGATATCACGGTTCCGGATCTGGCCTTTGACCATGACCTTAAATATGATGCAGGGGTCAAACTGATCCGCAACCTTTTGGAAAAAGCAAAAGCTGCGGGAGTTGAATTCAATATCAAGCTGACCAATACCTTAGAGACGCAAAACAATAAGAATCTCTTGCCTGAAAAAGAATCCATGCTTTACATGAGCGGCAGGGCCCTTCATGCCATCAGTATAAATCTTGCATCAAAGCTGCAGAAAGAATTCAATGGAAGCCTGGATATTTCCTTTTCTGCAGGCGCAGACTGTTTTAACCTGCCGGATATTCTTTCCTGCGGCCTTAAACCGGTTACGGTTTGCTCTGATATTCTCAAACCCGGCGGTTATGCGAGGATTGCACAGTATCTGTCCGCAACCAAAGATGCATTTGCAAAAAAAAATGCAGACTCGGTTTCAGCATATATACAAAAAACCGCGCAAATAACCGGGGATGAAAAACAGGCTGCCTTAGCCAATCTTATGGCTTATGCCAAAAGTGTAAAAGTGCTGAAACAATATCAGAAAAAAAGCTTTCCCTGGTCAACCATAAAGACCGACAGGGAACTTGAACCCTTTGACTGCATCCATGCGCCCTGCAGGGGAACCTGTCCTGCAGGCCAGGATGTTCCCTCATACATGTATTATACCGCAAAGGGCATGTTTAAGGAGGCGTTTGACGCCATTCTTCAAACAAACCCCTTCCCAAACGTACAGGGCATGGTCTGTGATCATCCCTGCATGCAAAAATGCACTAGGATCAATTATGACGAACCGCTGAAAATCAGGGAAATTAAACGGTTTGTTGCCCGGCAGAATACCGGGGTTCATGAACTTAACCCATTGCCGGACAATTACCTGACCGCTGCTGTGATCGGCGGCGGACCGTCTGGGTTCAGTGCAGCATATTTTCTTAAAATGAATGGGTTTTCAGTAGATGTTTTTGAAGCAAAGCCCTTTGGCGGCGGCATGGCAGCCGATGCCATTCCACGCTTCAGGCTTGACGATGAGAGCATTCAAAAGGATATCGACAGGATTATTTCTCTGGGGGTTAACGTTCATTATGCAAATCCTGTTGACGAAAATGCTTTTGCAGCCATCAAGGAAAAATACGATTATGTGTACATCGGAGTAGGGGCCACAAAAGCCTATCCACTTGAAATTTCGGGTGCCGATGTCAAAGGGGTATATGACCAGCTTGAATTTTTAAGTAGTATACGGCAGGGAAGATTTCTGGAAACAGGAAAGAATATTGTTGTGATTGGTGGCGGAAATTCTGCCATGGATGCTTGTCGTTCTGCAAAAAGGCTGGCGGGAAAAGACGGAAACGTTACCATCCTGTACCGGCGAAGTATAAAACAAATGCCGGCAGACTTGGAAGAAATTGAGGCAGTACAAAAAGAAGGCATTGAGATTCAAGAGATGGTGGCCCCCCAAAGTGTTATATCTGAAAACGGACGGGTGTCGGGCATAACTTGTCTTAAAATGAAACCAGGCGATCTTGATGCCAGCGGAAGACCCAGGCCAGTTGCCATTAAGGGATCTGATGTGGTGATCCCTTGTGACACCATCATCTCTGCCATCGGGCAGCAGGTCGTGATCCCGTTTTTAAAAGACCAGGAACTTAAGGTAAATCCCAAAACATTTCAGACAGGACTTGAAAAAGTCTATGCTGGCGGAGATGCCATAAGGGGTGCTTCCACATTGATAAAAGCAATTGCAGACGGTCAAAAGGCGGTTCAAAGCATTTTAATCGATGCTGCCATTTCAGGTAAAACCCTTTTTGCGAACAAGGTCCATGAAAAGGATATCGATCTGCTGGAAAGAAAAATGGCCACAAGATGTTTTGGCACGGATCTTATTGAAACAGAGCCATCCAATCGGGATGGCTTTGATCTTGTCATTGGGACGATGACAAAAGAAATGGCTGTCAAAGAAGCATCCAGGTGCCTTTCCTGTGATACTCTGTGCAACATCTGTACAATCGTATGCCCGAATCGTGCAAATATTTCCTACACTGTTGCACCATTCAAGGCACAGACATTTAAAGCGGTTTGTGAAAATGGAAACATCCAGATAGAGACTGTGGGAACATTTACGGTTTCCCAGTCCCACCAGGTGATCAATATGGGAGATTTTTGCAATGAATGCGGTAATTGCACCACCTTTTGTCCCACATCCGGATCTCCTTACCTTGAAAAACCCAAATTTTATCTGTCCATGGCTGAGTTTGAAAAGGAGCCGTTTGGATATTGCATTCAAGGAAAGTCGATTTTTAAAATAAAAGAGGGTATAAAGGTTTGTTTAACTGAAAATATAAAAACCTATACCTATGACTCACCGAGTATCACAGCCAAGATGGAAAAAGACAGTTTCAAGGTGATTGAAGCAGATTTCAAAACACGGCAAGACCAGGAAATGGATCTGGCAATTGCCGCAGAACTGGGATTTTTATATATAGGGTTAAAGGATTTTTTTAAAGATTTTTCAGTCATAGACAAAAATCTATAAAAATTGTGGTTTTTGATCAGGTATTATATAAAAAAAATAAGATTGGAAAAAGAAATGATGAAAGAGAAAAAAGAAACAATTCTGCTGAAAAACTGTTTTTATATCTGGCCGGGGTCAGATGAAAAGCCCCTTGAAAATTCTGATATTCTGATCAAAGACGGGTGTATCAAAAGCATGGGGAAAAATCTTTTTGATCTGCCAGAGGAAACGACCATTGACAGAGTCATAGATTGCTCAGATCATGTGGTGCTGCCGGGCTTTGTGAATACCCATCATCATTTTTATCAGACCCTGACCCGGAATATCCCGAAAGTTCAGAATGCCAAGCTGTTTGACTGGCTTGTATACCTATATGAAATCTGGAAATATGTTGATGAGGACGCTATCTTTTATTCGTCCCTCCTTGCCATGGGCGAGTTGCTGAAAACCGGCTGCACCCTGTCAACCGATCACCACTACCTGTATCCCAACAATATCAGCTGTGATATCATGGCCACCCAGTTTAAAGCTGCCGACACCTTGGGCATGCGGTTTTCCCCCACCCGGGGCTCCATGTCCCTGAGTAAAAAAGACGGCGGCCTCCCACCGGACACCGTGGTTCAGACCGAAGAAGAGATTTTAAAGGATTGTGAGCGGGTCATTCACCAGTTTCATGATGATTCCCAGTTTTCCATGAAAAAGATTGTTCTGGCACCCTGCAGCCCGTTTTCCGTTACCAAAGAGCTGATGAAACAGACGGCAGCCCTTGCAAGAAAGTATAAGGTCAGGCTGCATACCCATCTTGCGGAAACTGCAGATGAAAATGACTATTGCATCAAGATATATAAAAAAAGACCCCTTGAGGTGATGGCGGATTGTGACTTTTTAGGAGAGGATGTGTCCTATGCCCACGGGATTTTCTTTACAGATGATGAACTCAGGCTTTTACAGGAGACCCGCACCCATATTGCCCACTGCCCAACCTCCAACATGCGGCTGGGTTCAGGCATCTGCCGCGTGGCTGAAATGCGTGACATGGGGATCAACATCGGCCTGGGTGTTGACGGTTCTGCATCCAACGATTCATCAGATATGCTGGGAGAAGTCAGGAATGCACTGCTGCTTCAGCGGGTAAAATACGGGGCGGCATCCATCACGGTAACCGATGTGCTGAAAATGGGAACCCTGAACGGTGCCCGGCTGTTGAACTTTAATAAAGTGGGTGAACTTAAACCTGGGTATGCAGCCGACCTTGCCGTATTTAATGTCAAGCGCATGGAATACGCAGGCGCTTTATCCGATCCGGTTGCCGCATTGGTTTTTTCAGGGTTCAACCATGCCACAGACTATACCATTGTCAATGGAAAAGTTGTTGTTGATAAAGGCAAACTCGCCGGGTTTGATGAAGATGAAATTTTTAATAAAGCCAATACAATATCGGAACAGATCATAAGGAGGCATGTCAATCATGGCAGTCGGTAAATCAGTCAACCGGATTGATGCAGTTGCCAAAGTCACGGGAAGGGCAGAATATACTGAAGATTTATACAGGCCGGGGATGCTTGCTGCCAAATACTTTAGAAGCAATATTGCCCATGGCCGGGTGAAAACCATTGATGTGGAAAAGGCAAAGAATCTTAAAGGGGTGGAAGCGGTTTTTACCTATGAAGACGTCCCGAAAAATAAATTTGCCACAGCAGGTCATCCTTTTTCACTGGATCCCGGACACAAGGACGTGGCGGATCGGCTGATACTGACCCGGGATATAAGGTTTATGGGGGATGAAATCGCCATTGTCGTTGCCCAGGATGAGATTGTTGCCAGCAGGGCCTTGCAATTAATTGAAGTGTCATACGAGGAATATACGCCCCTTATTCGACCGGATGACATCTTAAAAAAAGATGCAAGACAGATCCATAAAGGGTCCTCCAACGTGGTGGGAGAGCATCGGTATGCCATTGGCACTGATGTGGACGAAGCGCTTAAAGCTGCGGACTATGTTCTTGAAGGTGAATTTGAAACCGCCATGGTTCAGCATTGCCACATTGAAAACCATATTTCCTATGCTTACATGGATGACCTTGACAGAATCATTATTATCTCTTCCACCCAGATTCCCCATATTGCCAGAAGAATTGTGGGGGAAGCCCTGAATATGCCGTTAAGCCGGATTCGTGTGATCAAACCGTTTATAGGCGGTGGTTTTGGCAATAAACAGGATGTGGTCTTAGAACCCATGGTTGCTTTTTTGACCCTTAAGTTGAACGGCAGGGCGGTTCAGATCAACATGTCCCGTGAAGAATGCATGGCAGGCACAAGAAACCGTCATCCATTTTACATTAAAGTAAAAACAGGCGTCATGAAAGACGGCACCATGGTGGCAAGATCCATGGATGCCATCTCCATTACCGGCGCATATGCTTCCCACGGCCACGCCATTGCTGCGGCCGGCGGCAGCAAGCAAAGCTCATTATATCCCCGTACGGCAACGCGGTTCCATGCAAGAACATTGTATGCCAATGTTCCGGTTGCAGGGGCCATGAGAGCCTATGGGTCTCCCCAGATCATTTATGCACTTGAATGTGCAACAGAAGATGCTGCCAGAAAAATCGGCATGGACCCTGTTGAATTCAGGCTTAAAAATATTGCCCGTCAAGGGGATATCAACCTGTTATCCGGCAAAGAAATTCTTTCCTGCGGACTTGCCGAGTGCCTGATCAAAGGCCGGGCATTCATGGACTGGGACAAAAAAAAGAAAACCTATGAAAAGTATAAAACAGGTCCCATTCGAAGGGGTCTTGGTGTGGCTTGCTTAAGCTATGCCTCCGGGACCTATCCTGTGTGTGTTGAAATTGCCGGTGCCAGAATTGCCTTAAACCAGGACGGTACGGTCCATGTCATGGTCGGTGCCACAGAGATCGGCCAGGGATCGGATACGGTTGTGGCGCAGATGGTGGCCCAGACCCTGGGCTTTTCCTATGAACAGGTAAGAGTGGTCCAGGCCCAGGATACGGATGTGTCCCCATTTGATACCGGGGCCTATGCCTCAAGACAAGCCTATGTTGTCAGTAATGCTGTTTTCAGGGCAGCCACGGATTTAAAGAAAAAGATACTGGATCATGCCGGTTTAATGACGGGAAAATCCGGCAGCAGCTTGGATATTGTGAACAACAAGATTGTTGTTGCACATACAAATGATTGGGTCATGGATATGAAAACCCTTGCCATTGACAGTTATTACCATAAAGAGCGCGGGGGACAGCTGACGGCTGAAGTCTCCCATAAAACAACCACCAATGCCCCTGTGTTTGGCTGTACCTTTGTTGATGTTGAAGTGGATATTCCCCTTTGTAAAATCAAGATTAATACCATCATTAATGTCCATGATTCAGGTGTGATTCTGAACCCTGTCCAGGCCGGCGGCCAGGTACACGGCGGCGTCTTTATGGGTATCGGAGCTGCTCTTTCAGAAGAGCTGCTGATCGACCCTGATTCGGGTCATATCTATAACAACAATCTTCTGGATTATAAGTTTCCGACATTTATGGATATCCCCCGGATTCACCATGATTTTGTGGAAACATTTGAACCCACCTCAGGCTACGGGAATAAATCCCTTGGTGAACCGCCGGTTATCACACCACCACCGGCCATCCGGAATGCCATTCTTGATGCAACTGGAGTCTGTATCAATGTTTTGCCCATGTCGCCCCATAATTTATTTGCGTTATTTAAAAAAAACGGGCTTATGGATTCAAAAGGAGGTGCTCATGTTTGATTTAAAAAAGCACATCACAGCCGCATCAGTGGATGAGGCCATTGGACTTTTGATCGAAAACCCTGACGCCAGACTCATTGCCGGTGGTACAGATGTTCTGATTAAATTAAGGCATGGAAAGCAGACCTTTTCAACCCTGGTGGATATCCATGGTCTTGATGAATTAAAAGGGATTAAGATTGATGGACAAAACAATATTCTGATTGGCTCAGGAGCTTCTTTCACGGATATTATTCAGTCCGATATTCTCAAACAACAGATCCCCATGCTGTGTGAAGCCGCCCAGAGTGTCGGCGGTCCGCAGATCAGAAATGTTGCCACCATTGGCGGAAACATCTGTAACGGGGTCACCAGCGCAGACAGTGCTTCAAGCCTTTTTGCACTGAATGCAATGGTTGTTATCAGAGGAGATGGCACATTAAGGCAGATTCCCATTTCTGATTTTTATCTGGGACCCGGCAAAGTGGATCTTAAAACAGGTGAAATTTTGACCTCAATCATTATTACACCTGAAAATTATCAGGGATTTTTTGGGCATTATTATAAATATGCCATGAGAAATGCCATGGATATTGCCACCATCGGGTGTGCCGTGAGCCTGAAAACCTGCAATCATCTGCTGACAGATTTTCGAATCGCCTATGGCGTGGCAGGACCTGTTCCCATGCGCTGCTCGAAAACTGAAAATTCAGTGTTAAACAAGAGGGTATCCCAAAATCTGATAGAAGACATCTTTTTATCCATTGAGACGGATGTAAGCCCGAGAACCTCTTGGCGGGCTTCAAGGGAATTTAGAATGAACATTATCAAAGAATTGTCCAAAAGAGTGACAAAAGAGGCCTTGATAAGAGCCGGGGAGCAATTGTAAATGAAACATCATGGGTTCAAAGAGATCACATTTTCCATAAATGGAAGCCAAAGAACGCTGGTGATTGATATCAGAAAGTCATTGCTTGAAGTATTACGAGAAGACCTGGGTCTTTTCGGCGTAAAGCAGGGATGCGGCGTTGGTGAATGCGGTGCCTGTTCCGTTCTGGTGGATGAGGTCCTGATTGATTCGTGCATTTACCTTGCTGTCTGGGCGGATAATAAAAACATCCGGACGATTGAAGGAGAAGCCAAAAACGGGAAGCTTTCCAAGGTACAGCAGGCGTATGTGGATGAAGGCGCTGTGCAGTGTGGGTTCTGCACACCCGGCTTTATCATGGCAACCACATCTTTTAAAGAAAATTGTCAGGGGAAAAAAGTCAGTGAAGATGATATCCGAAAAGCTCATGCCGGTAATTTATGCAGGTGCACAGGATATCAAAACATTTTAAAGGCAGTTGAAAAAAGCATTGAATCCTGATAGGGTTTAATTTTTTAAAAAACAATATGTTATGGGAATTTAAAGGTGATATGACAACAGAAAAAGAGCAGGTTTTTACCACATTAAAGCAATTGGCAAATCTGATGACTCAAATGTTTGGTGATAATTGTGAAGTGGCGATTCATGACTTGACAACCCAGCATATGCACTTGATTTATATTACCGGCAATGTCACCAGAAGAGTGCCGGGGGCACCTGTTACAGATGCAGTAGCCAAATATCTGATCAGAGACGGTCATCAAGTCAAAGACAGACATTGCTTTATGACACTGACCGATGACGGAAGGGAACTTAAATCCTCTACAAGTTATATCAGGGACAGCAAAGGCAAGGTCATTGCCGCTTTTTGCATTAACTTCAATACCACTGACCACCACAATGCCATTCAACTTTTAATGTCTTTTGTCAACAAAAATGCTTCGGATAAGATTACTGACGGCATGACGGATAACTTGCCGGAAAGAATGTCTTTTTCCATTGACAATACGGTTGATTCCCTTTTTGAACAGTCTGTTGCGGAAATCGGTAAAAGACCGGCCTCCATGATTACCGATGAAAAGATCAGACTTGTCAAACTTCTTGAGAAAAAAGGGGCATTTCAAATCCGGGGGGTTGTCAGTCAGGTGGCATTGCGCCTGGGGGTTTCCAACTTTACCATCTATAATTATTTAAAAAAAATTAGAGCAGCCAACGGAACGGCAATCAGGGACATCATTTAGAGTAAGGCCTCAATTTTATGACTATTTTTAAATGAAAGACCTTTAAAGGAAACGAATATTTAAGAATTCAAATAATTTTAAAATGATACTAAAAAATTTTATTGACACAACAATAAAATTGTGGTTCCGTAGAAACTACAATAATTCCATCGAGGAGGATTCGATTAAATGGATAGCAATGATTTAAAGGTAAATAACAGCACTCTTGCAGGTGCAGCTCCTCGTCTTGAACTCCGTGACATGACCAAAATATATCCTTCTGTAATTGCAAATGATTCAATTGATTTAAAAGTCGCTCCCGGTGAAATTCACGCTGTACTGGGTGAAAACGGCGCCGGCAAAAGTACATTGATGAAAGCGATCTATGGTGTTGTAAAGCCGGACAGAGGAGAAATTCTCTGGGAAGGAAAGCAACTGGATATCATCAATCCTGCCTATGCCAGAAAACTTGGGATCGGCATGGTGTTTCAACATTTTTCTTTGTTTGAAACCCTGACGGTTGCCGAAAATATTTCCCTTGCCATGGATAACAAAAATGATATGGAAACCCTTTGTGAAGAAATCATAACCGTATCGGAAAAATATGGGCTTCCCCTTGATCCGAAACGAATGGTTCACTCCCTGCCCGTGGGGTTAAGACAACGGGTTGAAATTGTCAGATGCCTGATACAAAAACCCAAGCTTCTGATCATGGATGAACCCACTTCAGTATTGACTCCCCAGGCGGTCAGGAAAATGTTTGAAACCCTAAGAAAGTTGTCACAGGAAGGTTGCAGCATCCTATATATCAGTCATAAGCTGGATGAAATCCAGGAACTTTGCCATACGGCAACAATTATACGGGCCGGGAAAGTGACCGGGTATGCATTTCCTGCCAATGAGACATCGGCAAGTTTAGCCAGGATGATGATTGGAAAAGAACTTCCGGTCTGTACCCAGGACAATCCTGATCTGGATGGAAAGAATCGTCTTGAAGTCCGCTGTTTATGCAAAACAAAATCAGATCAGTTTGGAACGAATTTAAATGATATCAGCTTCACTGTTCGTTCAGGAGAAATTTTAGGCATTGCCGGGATTTCCGGCAATGGGCAGCGGGAGTTAACCAATGCCGTAGTGGGAGAATGGCTAACACCAAAACCGGATGATATTCTGATCTGTGGAAAACCTGCAGGGCATCTGGACCCGGGTCAGAGAAGAAAACTGGGACTTGGGTTTGTCCCGGAGGACCGGCTTGGAAGAGGTGCTGTTCCAGGAATGAATCTGATGTATAATTATCTTTTGACCACCCACCATCACAACCTGATCAAGGGGGGGCTGATCTGTTTTAAAAAAGCAGCCAGGTTTGCAAAAGAATGCGTTTCATCATTTGATGTTAAATGTGGCGGAATAGAGGACCAGATAACAAGCCTTTCAGGCGGTAACATCCAAAAGTTCATCACTGGAAGAGAAATTCTCCAGAATCCGGACCTGATTGTCATGTCCCAACCCACATGGGGCGTTGATGTAGGGGCGGCCAATGTCATCCGGCAGTCCATTATTGATCTTAGGAATAAGGGAACAGCAGTAATGGTTATTTCCGAAGAACTGGATGAGCTGTTTGAAATCTGCGACCGTCTGATGGTCATTGCCAAAGGACACTTGTCGCCGTCTTTAAATGTCTGTGATACGACAAAAGAAGAAATCGGTATCTGGATGAGCGGCATGTTTCCCGGCGGACCTGTTGAATCGATGAATTAAATATGGGGTTAATATGATGTTTAAAATAGAACCAAGACCATCACCTTCCAAACAGATGAGATATTTTTCTCCTTTGATTGCAGCACTATTGATGCTGTTAAGCGGATTACTTATTTTTACGGTGCTCGGAAAAAATCCAGGCATTGCGTTTCATGCCTTTTTTATTGAACCTATAAATGATTTTTACGGCCTGGGTGAGCTGATTATAAAGGCATCCCCCCTCATGCTCATCGGTGTCGGCCTTGCCATTGGATTTAAGGCAAATATCTGGAATATCGGCGCTGAAGGTCAGCTGGCAATGGGGGCTGTTTTTGGGGGGGGAATTGCAATCTATTTTAACGAGAGTACAAGCGTCTTCATTCTTCCGGCCATGTTTGCGGGCGGTATTATTGGCGGAATGTTCTGGGCATCTATCCCGGCATTTTTAAAAACCCGGTTTAATGCCAACGAGATTCTGGTCAGCCTGATGCTCAATTACGTTGCCATTCTGATTTTAAGCCTGTTGGTTCACGGTCCATGGAAAGATCCCCACGGGTATGGATTTCCACAGTCAGTCCTGTTTTCAGAGTCTGCCCTGCTCCCGGTTCTCATAGAAGGGACACGGCTTCATGCAGGGGTTATCATCTCATTTGCAGCCATTGGCGTGGGATGGATTTTTCTTTTAAAAAGTTTTATCGGATACCAGCTTCAGGTTTCCGGGCTTGCCATAAATGCTGCGGCCTATGCAGGATTTAATTATAAGAAAATGATATGGATCGGTCTTCTTGCCGGCGGTTTGACATCCGGCATTGCCGGCGTGTCCGAGATCGCCGGCCCCATAGGTCAGCTGCTGCCCTCAGTGTCGCCCGGATATGGATTTGCCGCCATAATTGTGGCCTATGTGGGAAGGCTTCATCCAGGCGGGATTTTTTTATCCAGTCTTTTAATGGCGCTGTTGTATTTAGGTGGTGAATCCGGGCAGATGAATCTGGACCTTCCATCGGCCGTTACCGGCGTATTCCA
>JAHJLN010000123.1 GCA_018821715.1 Pseudomonadota bacterium
AAAGAAGTCGTAGAAATGATTAAAATCTTTATGATTAATAATGTTTCAAATAACCCCAACACATTGACATCAATCACTTGCAGCCATTTTCAAATTACAAAGCCAACTGTTTATAAATATCTCAATGAACTGCTTGAAGATAAAATTATTGAAAGGCTTGGGTCAAATAGATCGCCAAATTACCAATTGGTCGAAACCGTTTACAAATGGAAGTATGAAAATAATCATTTAGAGGAAGACATCCTGTGGTCAAAGGATGTGGCTCCCCTCTTCAAAGACATTAAGAGCAATGTAAGAGAAATTTGCCAATATGGTTTCACAGAAATGGTTAATAATGTGATTGATCATTCAGAATCAGATACCTTAACTATTCAGTTAGCTGTTGATTATTTGGATATTGAAATACAAGTGTCTGATAGTGGAATCGGTATTTTTGAAAAAATTAAAACAGACCTGGGGTTAGAACATTCAAAGCAGTCAATTTTAGAGTTGGCAAAGGGCAAATTCACCTCTGACCCTGAAAATCACTCTGGAGAAGGTATCTTTTTTACTTCCCGAGTATTTGATTCCTTCTTTATTTTCTCGCATCAACTAAGCTTTGTTGGGTTTGGAAATAAAGACGGGTATCTGTTTGACGAAAGAAATGATCTTCCGGGAACGACCGTCTTCATGGAAATTAAAAAAGATTCAGCCACATCATTAAAAGAAATTTTTGATGAATATGCAGACCCGGATAAAGATCCGAGTTTTCATAAAACCCGTATTCCTGTTGAGCTTATGCAGCACGAGGGAGAATCTTTAATTTCAAGGTCACAGGCAAAAAGACTTATATCAAGATTTGACAGATTTACCGAGGTTATATTGGATTTTAAAGGTGTCACTCAAATCGGACAAGCCTTTGCCGATGAAATATTCAGGGTTTTCACAAACAAGCATCCTGATGTACACCTTGTAACTATTAATACATCCGCTGATGTCAGTAATATGATTAAAAGGGTACAATCAACAAAATAGGACGGATCAACGAAGGTTGAGCGGCCGCGCTGCTAAAGCTTCAGCGGTAACATATAATCTGCCGATCGTCCACCCCTCTCCGGCGTCCTGGTTAAACGTTAAGTTGAGCGGCAATCACACAAGCAAAAAAATTCCAACGCATGTCCGTTCGAACTTATTGTTACATTAACCGGGTGACTGCCACCCCGGTATCTCCTTGGGTAAAAGTACAAAATTTCCCTTGCCTTGTTTTTGAATCTATCGCCAAATCCAAACCTGTTTTTAAGGAAAATTTCAATTGTTATCCGTATTTTCATTTTATTTTCATGCATTTTTGCTTGAACTTCTGAGGGAAAATGCGATCGTTTCCTCAGATAGTCACACCTGTCCCCTGGAGTTGATATCCACCCTGTCATTTTTAATGCCAATTACAGTAACCCTTTTCATGAAGAATCCACCATATCTGGTTCATGTTCCATGACAGGATCGGGTAATCCGTCCATGACAATATTTCCATACCCGTCCATGACAAGGAAGGTGACCATGATACCCTTTTGGCAAGCCGGGCAAACCAAGCCTTGAGCCGCATCAGATTCATCAGTGATTTTAGTCTGGTTCTTGTCGGTTAACACATTGCGAATCCGTTCAATGTTTAATTTTGCCTGGCCGTTTGAAAGGAACCCGTAATACCGGATACGATGAAAATGCTTGGGCAGGACATGATCCAAAAACCGCTTCATGAATGTCATCACAGGCAAGGTGGTTGTTTCCCAATCAGAATCCTTCCGGGTGTTTTTAAACCAGAATTCAACGATGTCATCTTTCACACTGATGATCCGGTTGTTGCTGATGGCGGCACGATGGGTGTATCGGCCAATATATTTTACAACTTCTTCAGGTCCTGCAAAAGGCGGTTTGGAAAAGACCACCCATTCTTTTGGAACTGCATGGAACATCCATTGCTCAAAAGAAAAATAATCTGCAAGAAAGCTGATATCCGCAGGAAAGTTCAGTATCCCCCTGCGATGGGCTTTCTTAAGTTTTTCAATAAACTTGGCCCGGAACACGGGTGAGAGTGCCAGGACCGGAAAAAGAAAGGTTCGATGATATTTAGGGGATACCCAGTCTCCTATGATGTTGATCCCAGCGGCAGTCACGATGAAGTGCAGGTGAGTATGCATCCAGAGTTTACCGCCCCAGGTATGAAGAATGCCATAAAATCCAATCTGTGCGCCCAGGCGTTTCGGGTCGTGTCCGAAGTCCAGAAGGTTTTCGGCAGCACTTTCAAACAACAGATCATACATGGTGCGCCTATTATACATGCACAGGGGATTGAATACATCTGGCAGGGTAAAGACACAATGGTGGTAAGATACCGGTAACAGTTCATCCAGCCTTGCTTTAACCCATCGGTGTCTTGCAATATTGTTGCAACCAGGGCAGTGTCGGTTTCTACAGGAATTATATCCTTTCTCCATATGTCCACAGGTATCGCAGATTTCCCAGTGGGTTCCAAACTCAGCACATCGGCAGTGTTCAATGTCATACATGACCTTGTGTTGCCTGGGATGCAACCGGTATTCTAATCTGAATTGATCTCCGTATTCCCGAAAAATATCGCCAATACTGGGGCTTGATTCTGGTTTGTCCGGCAGTTGAGAATGACTGGTTTGTGTTCTTTTCACTTTAATAATGGGGTATCCCAT
>JAHJLN010000124.1 GCA_018821715.1 Pseudomonadota bacterium
CGATGCCGAGGGATAACTCAGTGCGGTAGACTGCTGTCTGCTTGGGGTCCGGTGGTTTTATAACTGCCGGGCCCTACCTCTATCCTGAGCAGGTAAAATAACCTGACATATTCTTGGGATCAGACCGCGACAATCAACAGGAAATCTACATTTAAAACTACAGGAACTGTGTGATTGCTTTTCACAAACAGACCCGCTCAAAGAAATGTCAAAACTGAAAAAGGATAAAAACAGTCTTGATGCAGCTTTAAAATGGCTGTCATTAAGTGTACTTCACGGTGTAAACAATAATGCAAAAGAAATATCAATTAAACTGGATGATGATGACATCGTCTCAGTCATTGCCAAGTATCGTGATACAGAGCTTCCTTCGCCTGATGCACAGATTGCCGCCAATATTTTTGAAGCGGTCAGAGAGATGACACATATTGAAGATGAAGACGGAAAAATCAAGTTTGCAGTAGGGATAAGGGATTCAAGCCTTGATTTAAACATCAGTGTACAAAATAAGGACGATTACAGGAAAATATCCATAAAATTTCCATCGGCAAAGTAAAAGAGATTGTTAAATTATGAACCTTTGTCCTGGGAGAAGAAAAATGGATAAAAAATTAAAAGAAGAAACAAGACAGAAAGTTATTGATGTTCTGAACAAGGCAAGATCCATGGAATTGCTTGCCATAACGCAATACATGAACCAGCATTATAATCTGGACGATATGGATTATGGAGAGCTGGCCGGCAAGGTCAAACTCATTGCCATTGATGAAATGCGTCATGCTGAAATGTTTGCAGAGCGCATCAAGGAACTGGGTGGTGAACCTTGTTCAGAGCCAAGCGGGAAGGTTGAGCAAGGGCAGAAAATAGAGATGATTTTTTCTTTTGGCGCTGAACTTGAGGATGATACGATCGCTTTTTATAATCAATTCCTTTTGGTGTGCCGTGATAATGGTGACAGCACAAGCGCGAAGCTTTTTGAGTCCATCATTGATGAAGAACAGATTCATTTTAACTATTTTGATAACATCCACGGCCATATTGAAACCCTTGGCGGTTCATATCTTTCCAATATCGCTGGAACACCTTCTGCCACGGGTCTTCTGCCCAGCGGATTTGTTATCAGTGCAAGGGGAAAATAGTGCTGCTCTCATGGTTTCTGAAGTTAAAGATATTTCATGATCCAGGCGAATTAAGGCTGATTTACTCTGAACGATAATACTTATGGGTGTTGTCTACCCGACCAGGTCGATAATCGTCAGTGGATTTGAATCCGCCGTGGTCCGGGAAAAATAAGTGCTCTGAGCGAGAAGCCTTGCAATGTCAAGGTTCTGTATTGTTTTGAAGCCATTCTGATCCTGCTCAGAGTTTTTAATGCCCGGAAAATTGAAAATCGATTTGGTCAGGTTATCCAGCAGGAATTCAAGGAGATTCTTTCCGGAATTTCTCCCGGAAAGAATCTCGATGGCATTACTTGTAATATTAAAGGCAGATAACGAACCAAATTTTGATGTCACATCAATACCAAAAAAATTTTCCGGAAAACTATTCACAAACCCATCCAGAGGAAAGCTATTGATGAAACTGTCCTGATTACTATCGGAAAAGGCAGGACCTGGCGGCAGCTGATTCTGAAACAATGCGGTAAACAGTTTTCGATCGTCCTGGGAAAATTCTTCGAAAACCGTTTTCAGATTTAATATATCTTTAGCTATTTTTGATTGAAGCAATACGCGATTTTTCAAAGACTGCTCCAATTCAGCCGCTTGATGCGCATTTGCACCGATGCGCCGGATGATATCCGTCATTTCATTTACAGTGCCTTCCGGAAGCGGATGATTCGAAAAGGGCTCCAATGGGTTTAGTGAGGCCTTTTGAACAGACCTTATTACCGCGTTCCGTGTTGTTGCCGATGCCGTAGCTATCGGTTTGTTCTTAAATTGCAAACTTGATATCGGAAAGAGATTGATTGAATTGATGGATATCATTGGTATTCCCCCATTTATAAACTATAGTCAAGAATAAGTCCCATCCCTCTGTGGATCCGTTGTACCATGTTTCCCATATTCTTATTGGTGATGGCCCGGTTGTAAAGTTGGTTGATCTTTTTAGCTTTGTCCAAAGTGACAATGTCCATAAAGGTTTCCCCCTTTTTCCGATACACACAGAGCCGGAAGGGTGATTCTTGTTCAATCAGACCCAGGTGGGTATCGTCCACGAGCCGGGACAGGGCAGAAAAACATCGTCCGGGATTGGCTGCAAGTTCCTTTTTCCGCTTCCTCTTCCTATTGACAGGAGGAAAAACCCTGTTCCTTGGAAGCATACCTTCAAATTGATGTATAGGGGATATATTTTCCATTTCAACCTCCTGTGCTATAATATAACCATCAATTGTATTTTAACAAACTTAAAGAATCTTAGAGCAACCCCAATTGATTTATGCCAGTCAGGTCTTATCTTTATAACTAATACGGCATGGCAGGGAAATAGTTATAACTGCCATGAGGTTTAATTATTCGGAGGTGATTATGAAATCATATATAAAGAATAAAGCAGCCATGTGCTGCGCACTTGGAAAAAAACGGATGGCGGATGCTCTCAGATCCTGTGATTACTGCACTACAAGCTTGAAGGAACGCAGTTCGTGCTATAAGGCGGTGGCCAAGGATAGCGGTCTTCGATCCCGGACCTGTATCCAGATGTAATAATACAATATAGCCCGCTATCAAGAGCGGGTGTTATCATATGCCGGGCACAGGCAGGCTTAATTAAAAGGCCTCCTTTTCCCGGCTTTTTTTCCCAACCCCATTCATCTTGCAGACAAGCAGTTGGAGATCACACAGATCCTTCTTTTGCTGATTGAACCCATGGGAAGCAAAACCGGTTGCAACAGCTTTTCTGTTTTTTTTGTACTATCCATGATAGGAACCGTTTCTGCCTGATAGAGGAGTGGCAAACCCGTGAAGACCTGGAACTGCATATAAAATCCCACAGGTTCGGGGTTCTGCTGGGAACAAAACCTCTTCAAGCGAATTTTTAACTGTCTTCAGCAGTGGCATTTTTTTTATTCGCTTGAAGTATTATTAAAAATTACAACCTATTTTTTTCGCTTATCACGAACATAAAGCGCTCTTGAGTTGGTGGCGCCGATATGCCTTTCTTCCATGTCAAACAGCTTTGTTGCAGACACCAGTTCGCCCAGTTTTCCATACCCGTAATTACGGGGATCAAACTCAGGGGATTGTTTGGCAATATTACTGCCCACCGGTGCAAGATGAGCCCACCCGCTTTCATCAGAGGAGGCTTCCACGGCATTGCGCAGAAGGCTTACCAGTTTTGTATCCTGTTTTAAATCCCGGCTGGATTTTTTAACAATGGCTTCACTTTCATCTGTCTTGGATCGAAGAACCTCTGTATAAATGAATTTGTCGCAGGCTGAAACAAATGCAGACGGTGTCTTTTGTTCTCCAAACCCATACACCAGCAAGCCTGATTCCCTGATTCTTGAGGCCAGCTTTGTAAAATCACTGTCACTGGTTACGATACAGAATCCGTTAAAGTTGCCTGTGTACAATAAGTCCATTGCGTCAATAATCATTGCACTGTCTGTTGCATTTTTTCCGGTTGTGTAGGCAAACTGCTGCATCGGTTGAATAGAGTATTGCAAAAGAACCTCTTTCCATCCCTTCAGGCTGGGGGCTGTCCAATCGCCATAGATCCTTTTGACGCTGGCTATTCCGTAATTTGCGATTTCTGCCAGCAGCCCTTCCACAATGCTTGGCTGGGCATTGTCCGCATCAATAAGAACGGCTAACTTGTCTGTATTTTCCATAGTTTTATTTATTGCCTCATTACGGTTTAAATCCTATGCAGAAGATATATAAAAAAAGGCGCTGGAAGTACATTAAAAAAAATCAAACCCCTAAAATAGTTACTTCAACAACTCTTTTCCCGGCATGATTGTCATGATTGATCACCACAACCTGCTGCCAGGTGCCAAGCCTTGCCTTGTTCTCTCTGATGGGCACAACAATGGAAGGGCCGATAACAGCAGTCTGAACATGAGGATGATGAAATATCACCATCCTGATGAAATAAAAATATCATTCTATTGTAACCGATAAAAATTGCACAACCCTATTTTATAAAAATTATCAATAAAATCAATATGTTTGTAGTGTTTGGCTGTAGTGGCACAAAAAATGTAACAGCATTGGTGTGAGAATCCATTGAACATTAATATTTAAAGTATGGGGGGAAGAATGGGAATCATCACTGAGAATCAAAATGAGGGCGAGTCCATAGAATATTACAGTGCTGAATTTCAATTAAACAAATCAAACATTTTCTTTCAGTTCAAACTTCGGAAAAGCCTTTCCGAACCAATGTATGCTGTTGTCAAAGAAGGGTCTAAGGCATTGGAGAATATCAAAGAAGGCGATATTGTCAATATGCGGTATTATTATCTTGATAAATCCATGCCGGCGGAATTAAAGGATACCAAAATAAAATATATCACCAAGGACAGTTCCACAGGATTTAAGGACCATTACGTCATCGGGCTGGATATCCGCCAGGAAAAAGAGTTGATTGTGGCTTGATTCAAAATATTAACCCTTCCTTTTGGTTTGTGTTCTTGATAAAAGTTGCCGGCAATATTATGGTGCTATTTATTTAACCTGTAATGATAGGGTGTAAATGGACCATAATAAAATTGACAAGGTCTTTCTGGGTCTTGATAATAATCTTTTAAAAATTGTAACAAACAGGATTGATTCTTTTAATGAAAGCCTTAAACAGCATGGGCTTAAAATCGATCTGACCCCGGAGCTTGAATCCCATCTTATAAAAGTTTTTCTTTTCAGTGAATTTATTGCATCCAGCATTACCCGAAATCCGGGTATTCTTTATGAGCTGATCAGCTCAAAAGACCTCACCAAATCCTATTCTAAACTCTCCTATGTGGAAAAGATTAAACAGAAAATCTCCAAAGACATGGATGTGGCGATCATCAAGGAAATTTTATTAGAAATAAAACTATATGAGACCATACGGATTGCATGGCGTGATTTAACAGGGAAAGCCTTGCTTGAAGAGACGCTTGACGATATTTCCGGTCTTGCAACTGCTATTGTTGATACAGCCGTTGCAAGTATCTATGATGAGGTTTGCCAACTCCATGGGCTGCCGGTAGACAGCAATGGAAATTGTCAGAAAATTATCGTGCTGGGAATGGGTAAGCTGGGTGCCAATGAATTAAATTTTTCTTCAGATATTGACCTTATTTTTATTTATCCGAAAGATGGAGTTACAACCGGAGAAAAAATTGTTTCCAATGAAGAATTTTTCACAAAAGTCTGTCGCAGATTTTTAAAATTTTTTTCAGCAGGCTCCCATGAGATCAATTTTTACAGGGTTGATACGAGGTTAAGACCGTACGGCGACGGCGGGCCACTGGTGATGAGCAGCTTTGCCTTTGAAGAATATTACCAGGCCCAGGGAAGAGAATGGGAAAGATATGCAATGATAAAAGCCATGCCGATTGCTGGAGATAAAGAAGCAGGCTTTCGGCTTTTAAAAGTGATGAATTCCTTTATTTACAGACGATACTTTGATTACGGATCTTTTGATTCTTTCAGGGATATGAAGCACAGAATCACTTTGCAGGTAAAAAATAAAAAATTAAAACACAATATCAAGCTGGGTGCAGGCGGCATCCGGGAAATTGAATTTTTTGGCCAATTGTTTCAGCTGATCAGGGGCGGTGTCGAGCCAAAACTCCAGGAACGCAAGCTTTTAAAGGTTCTGGATCTGTTACAAACCCATCATTGCATTAATGGAACAACCCAAAAAGACCTGAAAAATGCCTATGTGTTCTTACGGCTGGTTGAAAACAGGCTTCAAGCCTATGCTGACCTTCAAACCCATGATATCCCTGAAAAAAAGGACCGACAAAATATCCTCGCACTTTCCATGGGGTATGATGCATGGGATGATTTTGCTAAAGTCTTGAATGATCATATGAAAAAGGTTCATTATCATTTTAATCAATTACTGGTATCAGAAGAACCGGAACAACCGGATAAAGAAACACAGGATCTTAAAGAACTATGGGTCAATATTAACGATCCCCAGTTTGCGGCCGATCCAATGGCCATTGGCGGGTTTAAAGAACCGGACAGGGTCTTGGGCGTTTTAAGATCCCTTGAAGAACATCCAAATACCAAACGGCTGACAGGAAGCGGAAGAAAAAAACTGGCACGGTTGATTCCGGTACTGGTAAGAAAGATCGGTGAACAAAAAGACCCTGACGAAATCTTAATCAAATTGATTGACCTTATCATCACCATTGAAAGAAGAACCTGCTATCTGTCTTTGCTCATAGAAAATAAAGGGGCGCTTGAAACATTGATCACCCTTGCCCGGAAAAGTCCCTGGATCATTACATTTCTTTCCAATCATCCAGCCTTGCTGGATGAACTCATGCATCCTTCCACCCTGTATTCTCCGCCCGGAAAAAAAGCGTTGGAAGCCGAGATGGAAATGCGCATAGCAGCTATCCCTTCAGGTGATGTAGAATTTCTGCTCGAGGAATTGTGCATTTTTCGACACGTCAATATGCTGCGGGTTTCAGCTGCAGATGTAAGCGGAAATTACCCCTTAATGAAAGTCAGCGACCATTTGACCTATATTGCAGAAACCGTTCTTGCCCAGGTACTTAAAATCTCCCTGGACATCGTGATACAAAAATATGGACGGCCTGAAGATATCCCAGGGCAAGGGCTCAATGACTGCGGATTTGCCATTATTGCCTATGGAAAAGTGGGCGGGCTTGAAATGGGATACAAATCAGATATTGATATTGTTTTTTTGCATAAAGGAAATTCAGGGGTTACAAGGGGGGGGGAAAAGAGCATTGATACCATCCGGTTTTATTCAAACCTGGGCCAGAGAATTATCAATGCCTTAACCATCCATACGCCTGCAGGCACCCTGTATGGAGCAGACATGCGGCTGAGGCCGGGTGGCGATTCCGGGATGATTGTCTCTCACATCGAAGCCTTTGAAGAGTATATGAAAACCAAGGCCTGGACATGGGAACAACAGGCCTTGATCAGGGCCAGGCCGGTTGTGGGAGACCAGGAACTTTGTGCAAAATTTGATAAGATCAGGAAAACCGTTTTGACAAAAAAAAGAGATGCTGCCGTCTTAAAACTGGAAGTCAGTGATATGCGGGAACGGATGCGGGAGGAACGCTTAAAATACAAAAAAGATGTTTTTGATTTAAAGCAGTCCAGGGGCTGTATCATTGATATTGAATTTCTGGTTCAATATCTGGTTTTAAAAAACGCCCGTGCCTATCCTGACATAATCATCTGGACTGATAATATGAGGCTTTTAGAAAGCCTTGATGAGCACGGAATTATTACAGGATGTCAGAGCGAACGACTTCAAAATGCATATCTTGTCATGCGAAAAGCCATACACAGACTCAATCTCCAGGAAAAAAGCCTTGAAATTGACCAGGCCTGCTTTTCAGACATAAGAAAACATGTCATTGATATTTATGATCAATTTTTAGCAGATCAAAAAGACTAAGAAATCAAGACAAGGCTGAGCCATGGCCAGTAGGTGATGATCAGGACAGCGGCAAGCAGAACCAGCATGAACGGAATCGTGGCCTTGTAAATGTCCATAATGGGTTTTTTAAACCGATATCCTGCAATAAACAGATTCATTCCCACAGGCGGCGTGAAATATCCGATCTGCATATTGGCAAGAAAAATAATACCCAGATGAACGGGATGAACACCATATTCCATTGCCACCGGCAGCATAAGGGGAACCATGATGATAATGGCTGAAAAAATATCCAGCATGGCGCCAAGAATTAAAAGAAAGATATTTAAAAGAATTAAAAAAACAAGCTTACTGCTCACAAAGGTCTGACAGATGACAAACAGTTTCATGGGCACTTGAGCATCAATCAAAAAATTGGTAAAGCCTAAAGAGACCCCCAGGATTAAAAGGATACCCCCCACCATTACCATTGAGTCCCTGATGATGCCGGCAAGCTGGGACAAAAGGATTTCTTTGTAAATAAAGACTTCCACGATAAGGACATACAAGGCGGTTACTGCCGCTGCTTCTGAAACGGCAAAAAAACCCGTGTAAATACCGGTGAATACGAAGATGGGCAGGGGAATTTCCCATATGGACTCCCTGAAAGCCGACAAGGCCTTTTTCAAAGAAAAAGAGGTTAAGGGGACCGGCATTTTCCGATTCGCCCAGATGCTCCATAAGGAGAGAAGGACGATCATTAAAATGGCCGGCAGGATACCGGCAATAAATAATTTTTCAATGGAAAGCGCTTCGCCTGAGCCCATCTGCTGGGCAATGACCCCATACAGAATCAGGGGGAGGGACGGGGGAAGCAAAAGTCCCAGGCTTCCGGAGGTTGTTACAAGCCCAAGACTGAATTTGTCTTTATACCCTGCCTGCTTCAACGCAGGATACAATAAGGCGCCCATGGCGACAATGGTAACACCTGATGCGCCGGTAAAGGCCGTAAAAAGAGCACAGACAATAAATGCAACAATGGCAAGCCCTCCCGGCATCCACCCGAAAAAGGCCTGGGTCAGTCTGACAAGCCGCTGGGACGTATTGCTCTCACCCAGAATATAACCGGCAAAGGTAAACAAAGGCAATGCCAGGAGAATCGGCGTGTCTGCAATACGGTACAACTCTATGGCCATGACGGACAGATCAATCTGGCTGGAATAAAACCCCATCATGGCGGCGGCAATGATAACACTGAAAAGCGGTGCCCCAAGAAAGGCAAAAAGAATCAGTATAAGGACGAATAAATATATCATTGGGGGTTAGGCCCGAATAATTTGCCAAAACAGGTAAAAGAAAAGAAAAGATATCGGATACTGATAACGGCAAAGGAGAACGGGATAATGCTTTCACAGATCCATACCGGAATATTGGCAAATGCCGTAAGACCATCGTTTTTTTCCATTATCACAAATCCAAAGCTGTAGTAAGCCATAACAGAACAAACCAGGAAGGTAAAAACAGCGGTCGCAAGATTTGTCAATCTTCTTATAGAATCGGGAAGATACCTGGAAATAACGTCAATACTGATGTGATGGTTGTTTCTGCTGGCAACCATCGCACCGATAAGGCCGATCCATAACACCAGGATTCTGACCAGAGGATCTCCCCAGAGAACCCCTGAGTCAAACAGGTTTCTTAAAAAAATTTGCAGTACGGCCATGAGAATCATTAAAAGCAAAAGCCCTATAAGAATACCGTCTTCAATTTTTTGAAGAACCACAATAACGTTCCGGACTAGGGAGGCTTTTTTTTTACTGGTCATTTGTTGTGTTTGCGCTTGAATGAACCGTTGTAAGATGCAAATTCAGTTGATCAACCAGGTCCTGGGAAAGAATCCCGGCTTCAACCATTTTTTTTGAAGCAATCCTGCCTGTTTCATACCAGCCGTCCAAGTCATCCTTAGGAGGTGTGATAAAAATTACGCCCCTGGCTTTTAAGGTCTCGATTGCCTTGATATCATCCTCCCGGTTTTGAATATCAATCTCTTTTAAGGCTGCGGTCATGACCTGTGAGACAATTTCACGATCCTGTTGGGGGATTTTTAAAAATTGCGTTTTATCAACAGCAAGGACGGCATGAAGATAAATAAGGGGGAGGTTGGTTATGTATTTAATCTGGGTATGCCATTGCAGGATAACAGCACCAACAGGAGAGGTGGCAACCGTGTTGATCAAACCGGACTGGAGGCTGGTTCTAACATCTGCAATAGGCAAAGGAATGGGGGTGACGCCAAAGGCTTTAATGGAATCCTGGCTGATTTTATCATTGTCCGGAATCCAGACTTTTTGTTCGACAAGATCCTGAACGGTATTGATAGGGTTTTGACTCATAATGTAGGCAAATCCGCCGCCAATGAGCCCAAAGGTCACAAACCCGGCATTTTCAAGCCCGTCAATGATATACTGATCCATATGCTTTCTGACATAGTCCACCTCTTCAAGACTTTTGAATTTCAACGGCTGGGCATAGAGTTGATTTGCCGGAAAAAACTGGGAAAGACTTCCGGCCACAACAGCACCGCCATGTAATTGGCCGATGCGGATTTTTCTTAAAACTGCTTTGTCATTGCCCATGACACCGCCGGAATAGAATTTAAATGTCACGCGGTTATCGGTTTTCTGGGCAACCTGTTTGGCACCTTTCCGCATTTTTTCCATCCACATGGAGCCTTCCGGCGACAGGGTGGCGATTTTCAGATCGACCGCATAAACACCCTGTGTCGTAAAAAGTATCAATAGCATCAATACCAGTTGCTTTAAAATTTTCAAATTCATCGATATCTCCGGTTTACCATCATTTAAAAGTAGTCATCTGCGCCATCCATCAATTCTTTTGCCTGCTTTTGGGCATAGGTATTGATAAGGGTATGATCCGGAACATAGGGATCGGCAGCCAACACCTCATTGAGTAATTGATCATGAAGCCTTCTGTCAAATATCATCCTTGCATACATTTTTGCATAAATAACGTTTACCATCAGATTTTTACCCTGGGACAATCTTGCGGCGGTTTCAAAAAATCGTTTCCCCAGTTCCGGCTTCCCGCCAAGGGCAGGCGGCAGCAAGGTCGCCAATGTCCCAAGATATAGATATGCTGCGCCATCTTTATAGGTTTCATCAAGTTCAATCACCCGTTGCATGATCAGCTCAATATGAGACATGTCTGCTATGGCATTAAAATCATTCTTGTTTGCCATGATCCACCCGGCCCAGGCATTGCCAAGGGCAAAAAGAGCAGGGACATGCCTTTTTTCCATTTTAAAAATAATTTTTTCAAAGTCTTCAAAGGATTTGGATTTCAACCGGCAGGCTTTGCCATTGGCCAGGCAGAGGGCACGATTGGCATAATTCAGGGCCTTGTCAGCCATTTTACGGGATCTTTCAACCTCTTTTACAAATAGATCTGCGTAAGCGGAATATAACATGGCAGCAGTGGACAACGTTTCTTCATCATCCGGATCTTTACTGATCAAACTGTCGATCATCAGCAGATAGGCGGGGGCACCGCTTTCTACCAAAGATAAGTCATCATTGTTTAAAATTGTTTTGGAAAGGTGCTCCATCATGCCGGATGTGGCAGAAGACAGGATGATCGAACATCCTTGTGTCAAAAAGAGGCTAAACAGGCAAAAAGCAAAAATAACAGCAGACAAAAGGGATGGTTTAACCGCATGGTTCAACATTTTGTGAAGAATCGTCAATAAATCAAATCCTTTATCTGTTTGGAAAGTTCAATAACAGCGTTTCATTATTCATGGTGAAAATTAACTTGTTTGGCAAAAAAAAGCAACAAGGGATTATCAGCAACGCATTAAACCGACAGCGATAATCGCCCCTGATCTGTCGATGAGGCGTTGCAAGAACGGCACAAAAAAAATCAGCAGCAATGAAAAACAGTTAGGGACTGCAAAAATAGAAAACTATGGGAATAATAAGAATACTCAAAAGGCTTGAGGCCAGCACAAGGCTTCCTGCAAATCTTGCATTGATGCCATATCTTAAGGGCAATACAACAGAAAAAACTGCCGAAGGCAAAGAGGAGGCAACCAGGATAACGGTTCGCTCCATTCCGCTGATATTTAAGGCGGCTGTTGCGATCCATCCTGCAAGAAAGCCGAAAACAAATCTAAATATCAGCCCGGATAGTAAATGCGGGTCAGCAATGATCCTTCTGTTTTTCAAAGAGCAGCCCAATGCAAAAGTTGCCAGGGCAGGGGCGCCGGCTCCACAGTATCCAAGGGCTTGTATCAGATTTTCCCATACCGGAATTCTCAGATGTTTGCACAAAAAACCTGCAATGATGGCCCACAATAGAGGAGACTTTATCATCTCCCTGACTCCAGAAAGGGTGAAACCGCCCGTGACAATAATAATCCCCAGGGTAAAAATATAAAAAGTCTGAATCTGGTCGTATATCACAATATAGTTCATTGCGGCAAAGCCCCCCCACAGCTTCATCAAAGGAATCCCCAGAAATCCTGAATTCATGAAGAGAACCGGCGGCGCAAAGGCTTTAAACTCCAGCTTGAAAAACCGGCAGTAGAAAAGGGATAAAACAAATAAAAATGCCAGAACAAAGCTGACGGCGCCAAAAAGTTTCAGGGTTTTTGCAAGATTAATATCAGAGGTATACAGAGAGTAAAAAATCAAGGCCGGCATGAAAAAATCCGTTACGATCCGGATCAGGGTCTCCTCAGACAGAGAATAAATGTCGGATAAAACATATCCGCCCAGTGCCAGAAAAATCAAAGGAAGAAGTATTAAAAAAGAATGGATGACCATGGGTGACCCTAAGATGGAAAAAGGCTTTTTGTCAACGATAAGGTTACTGCACTCAACGCCCCCGTGATTTACAGCAGTGGCGTTGAGTGGTGTGTCTGTTTTTTTATTTGAAGGTTAATGGCTGGCGCTTAATAAACCGGCCATAGCCTTTTTGCCCGACAAATTCGACATGATCTGTTTTCCATTGTGAAACTTTTTTACCACGGGAATAGACTTCAACGGGCATGCCGGTTACCTCCATCCCTTCATATGGGGTATAGTCAACATTCATATGGAGTTTTTCCTGTGTTATTGTAAATTTTTGTTTGGGATCAAAAATGACAATATCTGCATCCTTGCCGACACAGATTTCTCCTTTATCCTTGAGACCAAACATTTTTGCTGTTGCGGTTGATAAAACATCAACCATTTTTTCAAGGCTTATTCTTCCTTTAACAACACCCTCAGAGTGCATGAGCATTAAAAGCGTTTCAATGCCTGGAGCGCCGTTTGGTATTTTTTTGTAATCATCCGTCCCATTCATATCCTTTTTACCGTTAAAATCAAAGGGACAATGGTCTGTTGCAAGCACTTGAATATCACCTTGGTTGATGCCGTCCCACAGCGCCTGGTTGCTTTCTTTTGTTCTTAAGGGCGGGGACATGACATACTTTGCACCGTTAAAACCTGATTCTTTATATCGTTCCTCATCTAAAAGCAGGTATTGCGGGCAGGTTTCGGCAAAAACATTGATCCCCCTATCCCTTGCTTCTTTAACCCGGAAAAGACCCTCTTTGGAGGAAAGGTGAACAATGTAGATTCTGGAACCGGTCATCTCCACCATTTTGGCGGCTCTTGATACCGCCTCTTCTTCAGCGATGTTCGGGCGGCTTTTTGCATGATAATAGGGAGACAGGGTTCCGGCTTTTTGAAACTCTTCATTCAAATGGTTGATCATATGGACATTTTCTGCATGAACCTGTACCAGTCCCCCATATTTTTTCGTCTCTTTGAGCAGGCGTATCATTGTTGCATCATCAACCCTGAAATCATACACCATGAAAATTTTAAAACTCGGGGTGCCGTATTCCAGGATCGCATCCTTTACTTCGTCAATGACTTCGGGTCTGGGGTCCATTATTGCCGGGTGAAGAGAATAATCAATGGCAACTTTATCTTTTGCCCAGGATTTCTTTCTTTCAATGGCCTGGAAAAGAGATTCCCCTTTTTGCTGAAGGTCAAAATCAACCACGCAGGTCACGCCGCCGCAGGCTGCAGCAATCGTACCGGTTTCATAGTCATCCTGGGCAAAGGTTCCCATAAACGGCATTGCCAAATGGGTATGGGGATCTATGGCACCGGGTAAAACATATTTGCCTTTTGCATCAACAATGGTTTTAGCCGAATAATCCAGCTGTGTGCCAATGGCTTTAATTTTGCCTTCTTCAACATATACATCCGCAGTATAACTGCTAGAAGAAGTGACAACCAAACCATTTTTTATTAAGACGGACATCCTAATCCTCCTTGTTTATGATGATTGAAACGGTTGATATTTAATCCGGGTCTCTAAAGACCTGTCCATGACAAAAGCCTCCTGCCGTTTCCATGTTGCCGGCATCTCGGTAAAGGAAATAATATCTAAAACCGGACAGACAAAACTGCAGATCATGCAGCTTAAACACTTGTCTTGTATTAAAACAGGCCGTCTTTTTTCTTGGTCCCATTCCAGGGCAAATCCGCCGGCATCCTTGCACACGGTATAGCATTGACCGCACCCGACACATTTTGCAAGATCGTATTGCGCACGCCCCTGTCGTTTCAGATCAAATTTATCCGTTGTTTTCAGGTTAACCAGGGCTTTACCGACCAGGTCCTGAACCTTTGTCACCTGTTTTTCAACCATGAAGTCTGTCAAGCCTTCGATCATATCTTCAACAATGCCGTATCCATAATGGATAATGCCGGTGGTCACCTGAATGGTTGACGCGCCAAGAAGAATATATTCCAATGCATCAATCCATGTTTCAATGCCGCCGATTCCTGACAGCGGCAGTGCAAGATCTTCACATTTTGCCATCTCTGAGATAAACCTAAGACCAATGGGTTTGACGGCAGGTCCCGAGGTGCCGCTGACGGAACCCAGTCCAAAAACATTTGGTTTTGGTGTAAAAACATCCAGATCAATCTGGGAAATCCCACTGACAGTGTTGATGGCGGATATGGCATCTGCCCCGCCTTGTTTCGCATAAATGGCAGGCTCGGTCATGTCTGTGATATTGGGCGTCATTTTTGCAATGACCGGTATGGAAACGCAGTTTTTTACCGTGGTTGTAAATTTTTCAATAAGATCAAACGCCTTGCCGACATGGTGGCCCGCGCCTTCCACCGACATATGGGGACATGAAAAATTCAGTTCCAGCATATCTGCGCCATTGTCCTCGGACACCTTGGCAAGATAGGCCCACTCCTCATTGGAAAAGCCCATGATGCTGGAGATAAGGACATGATCCGGATATTTTTTCTTTAAATATAAAAAATCCGTCAAATTGTCTTTTAATGGCCTGTCCGATATCATTTCAACGTTCTGAAGACCCACAAGCCTTTTATTGCCATACCCATACCCGTTCATGCGGGGTGAGGGGTGAATAATAGGCGTCGTGTCTGAATTCAGGGTCTTAAACACAACACCGCTCCAGCCTGCATCAAAGGACCTTGCAACCATTTCAGCGCTGTTGGATACCGGAGAGGAAGAAAGCAGAAACGGATTTTTAAATCTTACACCGCAAAAATCAATGGATAAATCAATATCTTTTTTATTCATTCTATCCCCTCCTGTGTGTCAAGTAGCTGTCTATGGTTTGGGCAGCTGTTTTCCCATCCTGAACCGCATGGACAACAAGGGATGGGCCCCTTACGATGTCTCCGCCTGCAAAGATCCCCGGTTTTGAGGTCTGACAGGTGTTAAGCGATGCTTTAATCAGTTTTTTCCCATCCACATCAACCTCTGGATAAACCCTGTTTGAATCATCAAATGCTTTATTGCCGATGGCTTCCACAACAAAATCAATATCAAGGGTCCAGTCGGAGTCCTTGATTTCAACCGGCATCCTTCTTTGGGCGTCTTTTGCCGGCTCTAATTGAGTGCGAACAAGTTTAATTCCTGTTACCGCACCGTTGGAATTCGTGACATAACCCTTTGGCTGGTTGAGTATCAGAAAATGGATGTTTTTCTCAAGAGTTTCAATTCGTTCATCTTTTTCAGCCGGCATCTGGTCAAAGGATCTTCTATAAATCAGATAAACATCGGAGGCTCCAAGTGTTACAGCATACCCGGCACAGTCCATGGCAACCGATCCGCCGCCGATCACCGCCACTTTTTTATCTTTGATCTGTTCTTTTACGATATCTTGCTGACCGGTGTGGGGGCTGGACAAAAACGCCACAGAATTATAGACGCCTTTAGGCTTTTCATCAAAAAGACGTGCCGCATCCCAAAGGCCGGTTGCAATAAAAACCGCGTTAAAGCCTTTGTTGAGAAGTTCTTGGGCTTCTCCTTCCCGGGTTATGGGGTGATTGCATTCAACTTCAACCCCAAGATGAAAAATATCTTCAAGTTCCTCTTTAAGATAGTCTTTGCTGAATCGATAGGAAGGGACACCATACCGTAAAACACCCCCCGGCTCGCCCATTTTTTCAAATATAGTAACCTGATACCCTTTTTTGGCAAGTTCAGCGCCGCAGCTCAACCCAGCAGGGCCTGATCCGATAATGGCCACTTTTTCATGAACCGCTTCTGGTTTTTCAAACACCTGGAACCCGATCTTACGGCCATGTCCGACTAAAAACTCCTGGAGTTTGCCAATCTGTATGGGCCTGTCAAGATGAGTGCAGGAGCATTCTTTTTCACAGAGTCGTGCCGTGGGGCATAAGATACCGCAGGCGCCGCCCAGGATATTATTTTCCTTTATGGTTCTAATGGCGCCTTTTATATTCTTCATCTTAAATTTTTTAATAAATTTTCCAGGGTCTGTATTGGCCGGACACCCTTTGGAACAGGGTGCATCATGACAAAGAAGACATCGATCCGCTTCTGCCAAAGCCTGGCTAAAATCATATCTTTCATTCATAACCGATTCCTTCCTATGACGAAAATTCAGAGCTCCTTGAGGCAGCAATGCCGGTACTGACAACTTCATTATCCGCAATGGTCAATGCGTTATCAAGGATGTGGATGGCTTTATCAATCTCTTGTTTCGTAATAATAAGCGGCGGTGCTATCACAAGATTATCATACCAGGCTAAAACATAAAGACCGTTTTTAAAGCATTCAGCAGAAACTTTCCCTGTCATCAGGGGTGCGCCGGTCAGCTTGTCCATTTTTACATTAAAGGCTTCCTTGGTTTTTCTGTTTTTAACAAGTTCAAATCCCCACAGGTGACCAATACCTCTGACATCCCCGACACATTCATGGCGGTCCGCCAATTTGTAAAGTTCATTTTTCAGATGTTCGCTGCCTTCACGGATAACACCGGATGCGTCTAATTTTTTGTATTCGGCAATGGCAGGGGGAATGGCTGAAAGAGAAAGGGCATGATATGCATAGGTATGACCATGGCAAAACATTTCATTTTCAAAAAAATCAGCAACTTTGTCTGTTGTTGCCGTAATTCCCACCGGCGTATAGGCAGAAGTGCATCCTTTTGCCGTTGTCATAATATCGGGTACAACATTCCAGTGATCCATGGCGAATTTCTTGCCGGTTCTGAACCATCCGGTCATGACTTCATCTGCAATTAACAGCACATCATTTTCATCACATATTTTCCGGATCATGGGGAAATATTCCGGTGGCGGTACGATACGGCCGTTTGTCCCCACCACCGGTTCCACAATGATGGCGGCAATATTTCCGTCTTCCTTGATCATATAGTCAATATATGTTGCACATTGAATCTTGCATTCAGGATAGGTTTGACCAAAGGGACAGCGGTAGCAATAACAATCCGGGGCAAAACAAACCCCTTCTACCGTATATCTGGCCCTCTCGGTAAGAATTCGGCGGGGATCTCCGGTAAATGCCATACCTGCCGATGTCGCACCATGAAAAGAGTGATATCTTGAAATCACTTTATATCTTGGAGCCTGGGATTGCCGGGTCATCACCAGGGCGCCGTCATTTGCCTCTGTGCCGCTGGTAGAAAAAAAGAACTTGTTTAATCCTTCAGGCATCATTGACTGGATGGCTTCCAGAGCATCCATGGCAACTTCTGTAATAAATCCCGGTGCAACATAGGGAAGTTTTTCAGCCTGCTTTACAATGGCTTCGATAATGGCCTTATTTTTATGCCCCAGACTGGAACAGATCAGCATGGAAGAAAAATCAATATAGGGTTTGTCTTTGTAATCATAAAAATAAACCCCTTCGGCATCTTTTATCAAAAGCGGTGACGTCCAGGCACTTTGACGATTCCAGGTGCCGAATGTATGTTGTGCCAGTTGTTTTATTCTATCTTCCGTGTTGCTCATAGATCACCCCCCTAATAATTTTTTTTTTAGATATCGTTTACTTTTTTAAGACGAGCCGTATGTTTTTTAGCCAAAAGTTTCAATGCATTGGATACTTCCGGTAATGGTCTCATTTTTTCAGAAGCTTTGGTGTAATAGTCCAAAGATCGTTGTTCTATTGTTTTTACTATTTCAAGAATTTTTGCCGTGCTGATGTCATTGCCATTCTGTTTTTCGATGCAAAAAGGTGCCCTGACAAAATCACTAACCGGTTCCAAAATCATTTCTGTTACATTTTCTCTTCTTGTTCTCTGGATAATGACGATATTTTTTTGGCATTCTTTGATGAATTGCTCAAACAAAGATTTGAATGGGGTACATTCAGGGTTGCCGACAACATCTGAATAAAACGCCATGTCCTGTGTCTCAATTTCTTCAGAAAAAGTTAATATGCTTCCAAAGCTTGTCAAAGGCATTTTGTATCTCTCCTTATGATAAAAATCTATCGTGCCAAAACGGCACGATAGATAATGTTTTTTATCAATTATTTATTAGAACCATCGCTCAATCACAACTTTGGTATCTGTGAAAAACTGGAAAATTTCCTGCCCATGCCCTTTTACATCGCCAAACATGGAGTTGCCGGCACCGCCAAAAGGAAAGAAACTCATGGGTGCTGCAATTCCGATATTTACCCCGACCATGGATGGCAACACTTTGTATTTGAACTTTCGGGCATCGCTTCCACTGCCGGTATAGATCGATGTAGCGTTGGCATAGTCACGGGTGTTTACAAGGTCAATCACCTCTTCAAGAGAATTGTTTCTAACGATGGAAACAACGGGTCCGAAAATTTCCTCTTTAGCAATGGTCATATCCGGCGTGACATTATCAAAAATTGTGGGCCCAACGAAAAAACCGTTGGGATAACCGTCAACCTGAACGTTCCTGCCGTCAAGAATAAGGGTGGCACCCTCTTCAATGCCTTTTTCGATATAGGCAAGAACCTTATCTCTCTGGGCAGCACTGCCAACAGGTCCCATACCGGTCTGCTGATCAAGGCCGTCGCCGACTTTTATCAGCTTTGCCGCTGCAACGAATTTTTCAATAATTTCACCGGTTTTCTCTCCAACAGGAGCAAGGATTGCCCCTGCAAGACACCGTTGGCCCGAACACCCGAAAAATGAGGCCACAATGGACGGCATCCCTTCGTCTATATCCGCAGTTGGCATAACAGCCACAACATTTTTTGCGCCGCCAAGGGCCTGAACTCTTTTGCCGGTTTCTCCGCATCGTTTGTAAATATATTTGGCTGTAGGAGTCGCGCCTACAAAGGAAACGCCCTCAATATCGGGATGATCAAGAATGCTGTTTACCACATCCCTTGACCCGTGAACCATATTGACAACCCCTTCCGGCAATCCGACTTCATCAAGGATTTCCATGATCTTGGTCTGGGTCATGGGTACTTGTTCCGACGGTTTTACAACATATGTATTACCGGCAACAATGGCATAGGGCAGAAACCACCAGGCAACCATTGCAGGGAAGTTGTAGGGTACGATTGCCGCAAAAACACCCATGGGCTGTCTATGGCCGTAGCAGTCAATACCGGTTGCAATATCTTCCAAGGTATACCCGGTCATCAGCGTTGTCACGCCGGTTGCATGCTCAACGTTTTCAATCATGCGGCGGACTTCGCCACGGGCTTCATCTATTACCTTGCCCTGTTCAGTGGTAAGGATTCTTGCAATGTCTTCAAAATTTTCTTCAAACGCATCTTTTAACCTGAAAAGATATCTTGCGCGGGTCAACGGCGGGGTTTTCCGCCATGCGGGAAATGCGGCTTTTGCTGCAGCAACAGCCATGTCAACATCTTCACTGTTACCATAAGGAACAACAGCAATTTTTTCTCCGGTTGCAGGATTCCACACATCGCCGGTAACGCTTGATTTGGCGTCAACCCATTCACTGTTAATGTAATTTTGTAATACTGGCAGGGACATTTAATTGTTCCTCCTATTTATTATAATTATATGTTGTTGTCTTTGAATAAACTTCCTTCAAAGAAAGGTTTTTCTCTTTTGTCCACAGGCTTTCTTCAAGTGCTTCGATATGGCTCAGCATTTCATTAAACGCACGATCGCCGTCTTTGTCTTTTATTGCCTCATAAATTTTATCATGGGCTTGCAAAATGACCTCTAACTCGTCAATGCCAACCTGGAAAACTTTTTTATAGTCCACTAATATGTCTTCAACAAATTCCATGAGCAATACAATCAACGGATTGTTTGTCTGCTCGGCAATTTTAGTGTGCAAGGCAATTTCATCGGCAATGGCTGCTTCATAATTATCAGCTTTTATATGTTTTTTTGCAGAAGCGTTCAGCTCTTTTAATACCATTACATCTTCATCTGACATGGTTTGTGCTGCAAGTTTTGCTGAAAACGGCTCAATGAGTTTTCGAACCATGGATAGATCTTTTATGGAAAGATTCTTAAAATAAAAATAATTCAAAAGACCCAATTTTGTAATTGCCGCATCCACTTCTATGACAAAAGAGCCGCCTCCCGTACCTTTTTTGGATTCAATCAGCCCCATGTGCTCAAGTGCTCTCAAGGATTCTCTCAGGGTTTGCTTGCTGATTGCGAACTGCTTGACCAGATCATTTTCAGAGGGCAGCTTGTCACCCGGAGAAAGCTTGCCGGCGATAATAGCGGTGTGTATCTGACGAATTATCTGCTGGGTAATTGTGTTTTGTTGAATTTCAGCGAACATATTTTTTCCTTTATTTAATATGTTTTTAAAAATATACCGAGTCGACAATAAATGTCAAGAACAAATATTATGATATTATGATATTAGAAATAATTAATAATTGTAATATCATAATATTACTTGACTTTGAAATTTTAATAGGATAGTGATTTTTAAAAAGGAACAAGGGTTGTACAACAAATTAGTAAATAAGGAGGTTCTTGTGTCAAGAATAGTTAAATGCGCGCATATTCAAATGTCAAACGCCCGCTCGGAAGGCACTGTTGCCCAGATAAAAGACGCCATGATTGAAAAACACATTCCCATGGTCAAGGAAGCAGGACAAAAAGGTGTCAATATTTTATGTCTTCAGGAAATATTTTATGGTCCGTATTTTTGCTGTGAACAGGATATAAAATGGTATGACTCTGCTGAAACCGTTCCGGGTCCGACAACTCAAAGATTCAGCGAATATGCTAAAAAATACCGGATGGTGATTATTTTACCGGTTTATGAAGTCTCCATAGAAGGGGTATATTATAATACGGCTGCCGTGATCAATGCCGATGGAGAATATCTCGGCAAATTCAGGAAAATTCAAATCCCCCATACCTGGCCGGGATTCTGGGAAAAATTTTATTTTAAACCGGGCAATCTCGGATTTCCTGTATTTGAAACCGAATATGCAAAAATCGGTATCTATATCTGTTATGATCGTCACTTCCCTGAGTGTGCGCGCATCCTGGCATTAAACGGGGCCGAAATTCTGTTCAACCCTTCTGCGACAACAACGGGAAAATCTCAACACTTATGGGAGCTTGAACAACCTGCCCAAGCAGTTGCAAACGGTGTTTTTATCGGGGCCAATAACCGTGTGGGAATAGAAAAACCGTGGGAATTTGGTGAATTTTACGGCACCAGCTATTTTGTTAACCCAAAAGGGGAGTTTCTTGTAAAAGGAAGTACGGATAAGGATGAAATCGTCATTGCAGACTTGGACCTTGAAATGATACGTGAAGTCAGAGACGGCTGGCAGTTTTTCAGAGACAGAAGGCCTGAAATGTATGGAGATATCTGCAAGCATCTTCCATAGATTCACTTTTTTCTTTGTAATCAACAGCCAATATAATGTGAATGTAACCATCAAGTAAAGGAGATTGTATGAGCGAATTAGAATGCACTGAAAAAAAAGGGGGATGGATTTTATATCCCATCGGCAGCAAGCCCAAATGGCCTTTGGCGGTTCTGCTTGGGCTTCAACAGTACTTAACCATGTTCGGCGCAACGGTATTAATTCCTTTTATTATTGGTGGAGCGATAG
>JAHJLN010000125.1 GCA_018821715.1 Pseudomonadota bacterium
ATCATCAGCCGGTCCAGTCCAAAAGCGATTCCGCCGTGGGGAGGCGCACCGGATTCCAGGGCATTTAAAAGAAATCCGAATTTTTCATTGGCTTCATTTTTATCAATGCCAAGGCAGTTTAATACCTTTTCCTGAAGTTCGGAAGAATGAATACGAATACTGCCGCCGCCAATTTCAATCCCGTTCAGGACCAGATCATAGGCCCTTGATTTAACTGCAAGCGGGTCAGAGGAAATCTTTTCAATATCTTCTTCAAACGGTGCGGTAAAGGGATGATGAAGCGCCTGATATCGTTTTTCAGTTTCATCATATTCAACCAGAGGAAAATGGGTCACCCAGGTAAATTCATAGGTGTTGTCGGTTATCAATTCGAGCCGCCTTGCCAGTTCATTTCTCAGCTGCCCCAAGGCCTCATTTGTGATCTTAGGCTGGTCTGCTACAAAGAAGACAATATCCCCGGCTTCAAGGTCAAGTCTTTTGCGTAAGGCATCTTTTTCGTCATCTGTAAAGAACTTGGCAATGGGAGACTGCCAGTCATCTTCCTTAATTTTTATCCAGGCTAGCCCCTTTGCCTTGTAAACAGCCGCAAAATCCGTCAGCTCATCAATCTGTTTTCTGGTAAAAACGGCACACCCTTTTGCATTAATGGCTTTAACAAAGCCGCCGTTTTTTACCACGTTGGCAAATACTTTGAACCCTGTATCCTTTACAATATCGGAGACATCACACAATTCCAGGCCAAATCTGAGATCCGGCCTGTCCAGACCAAATCTTGATATGGCGTCATCATAGGTGATCTGTGGAAACGGCGTGATAAGGTCTACATCCAGTACTTTTTTGAAAATAGCAACAATCATACCCTCGGCAATTTCCATGATCTGCTGCTCATTCACAAAAGAAAGCTCCATATCGATCTGTGTAAACTCAGGCTGCCGATCCGCTCTCAAGTCTTCATCCCTGAAACATTTGACAATCTGGTAATACTTGTCAAACCCTGCAATCATCAATAATTGTTTGAAAAGCTGGGGCGACTGGGGCAATGCATAAAATTCCCCCTGGTTGACCCGAGACGGAACCAGGTAGTCCCTGGCGCCTTCAGGGGTACTTTTGGTCAAAAAAGGAGTTTCAATATCCACAAACCCTTTGTTGTCAAGATAGTTTCTGACCGCCATGGTGGCTTTATGTCTTGCGATAATATTGTTTTTTAGCTGGGGCCGTCTTAAATCCAGGTATCGGTACTGCAGCCGGATGGATTCCGATGCCTCCACCCGGTCTTCAATCTGGAAAGCCGGGGTTTTGGCCCTGGAAAAAATACGAAGTTCGTCAATCAGCACCTCAACGGCACCGGTTTTCATGTTCGGATTGAGCATATCATCAGGCCGGGCAATAACCTTTCCTTTTACACCAAGGACATATTCACTCCTGATTTCCTGGGCTTTTTCATGGACCTGTTTTGAATTTTCAGGGTTAAAAACGATCTGGGTAATCCCTTCCTTGTCCCTTAGATCAATAAAAATTACCCCCCCGTGGTCACGGCGGTGCTGAACCCAGCCCATTAAAACAACCGTCTTGTCAATATCCGTGTCCCTTAATTGACAACAATGATGTGTTCTTTTCATATCTGCTAATAAATCAGTCACGTAATCTTTCCTCTATTTTTATTTTTTTAATATCTTGATCAATTCAGGAACCAGGGTTTCAACGGTGAGAGAAACCTGCTCTTTGGTTTTCATATTTCGTAAAATAATAGCGTTTTCTTTCAGCTCATTTTCCCCAGCGATCAACACCGACTGGGCATTAAGCTTATCTGCACGTTTCATAAGGGCTTTCATGCTTTTTCCCCTGAAATCCATCTCCGTCCTTATACCAGCCTGGTTCAGCTGGCAGGACCAGTGATATCCTTTTTCCATGGCAGTGTCCCCTAAAGAGATAATAAACAGATCAAGGGGAACATCTTCAAGGGGTTTGTCGATCTGCTCCATGACCTCCACTAAACGGTCAAATCCAATGGCAAATCCGATTCCCGGAGTCTGGGGTCCGCCCAGCTCTTTAACAAGTCCGTCATATCTGCCGCCGCCTGCAACAGCACTCTGTGCGCCAAGGGTAGTGGTCTGGATTTCCCATGCAGTCCGGGTATAATAGTCCAGGCCGCGTACCAGGGATTTGTCCACTGTAAAATCAACGCCTTGTTGATTAAGGGTTGTTTTAACCGTATCAAAATGCTCCGTGCAGTCGCCACAGAGATGATCCAGCGTTGCCGGGGCTTCTTTAAGGGCTTCTTTGCAATCAACGATTTTACAGTCAAGGATTCTTAAAGGATTTTTATCGATCCTTCGCAGACAATTTTCACACAGCCGGTCTTTTTTTGATTCAATAAACGTTAATAGCGCTTTTTGAAAAGACGGTCGGCATTCAGGGCATCCAAGGGAATTGATATGGGCTGAAAGCTCTGTCAGTCCCAGTCGTTTAAACAATTCATTCAATAGAAAAATCAATTGACTGTCAATGTAGGCAGATTCAATACCAAAAACTTCTGCATCAATCTGATAGAATTGCCGGTACCTGCCTTTCTGGGGTCTTTCCCGTCTGAACATGGGACCGATCATGAAAAATTTCCTGACAGGGTCGGAAGCGTACATTTTATGCTGGATGTAAGATCTGACAATGGATGCCGTGGCTTCCGGCCGCAAGGTCAGCTTGTCTCCTTTCCGGTCCTCAAATGTGTACATCTCTTTTTCAACAATATCGGTTACCTCTCCGATACTCCTGGCAAAAAGCTGTGTTTTTTCAAGAATGGGAATCCTGATTTCCTTAAACCCGAACGCTTCAAATAAACTTGTTGCCTCTTTCTCCACTTTCTGCCACAGCCAAATCTGCTCCGGCAATATATCTCTAAACCCTCGAATGGTCTGCATTATTTATTCTTTATAGCTATTATTAATATCAAAAATTCAATCAACCGTTATTTATAGTTTAAAATCAGAGTGTTAGTCAATACGTAAATCATGTTTCCCACAAATAGTTATGAACTGAGCTTTTAAGTTTTTGATAAATAGCTTGAAAACAGGTTATCAAATGAATTAGATTTAAATTATGATTTTAAATAAACACTCTTTTGGCAAAAACAAATGAAAAATAAGCCCAGCTACGAAGAAATGGAAGCATATGTAAATAAACTTGAAAAAAAAGTCTATAAAGCCTTGCGCACCGAACAAGTCAATAAGACACTGTTTGACATTGCCACTGCATTGAATGCCGCTTCTTCCCTGGAAGAATTGTACCAGTCCATTCATAAAATCCTGGCAAATCTGATGGATATGACAAATTTTTATATTGCCATTTATTACCAAAAGAAAAATGCCATTCGATTTGTCTATTGTGTAGATACTCAAGACAATGGCATGGTGGACTGGATTGAAAATTTTACACAGAACCCATCTTTGACCGGGGATGTTATCCTGGCAAAAAGACCGCTTTTATTAAAAGAAAATGACTTGTTAAAGCTGGGAAAAGCGGGCCGGATCAGAGGACCGGTTCCAAAAATCTGGCTCGGCGTACCTTTAATGATCAAAGGCAATGTTTTGGGTGTTATGACGGTCCAAAGCTATATCAACCCGGAACAATTCAACGACTCAGATGTGGAGGTCTTAAGTTTTGTATCTGACCAGATTGCCCTGTCCATTCAAAAAAAGAGGGCTGAAGAGCTGTTAAAAAAGACACGGGAAAAACTGATTCAGTCTGAAAAGCTGGAAGCCATAGGAACCCTGGCAGGGGGAATTGCCCACGATTTTAATAACACCTTGTCGGTTACCCTTGGAAATATTAATCTTGCTCAGCTTTTATCCACTGCTCCGGAATTAACCACCCTGCTTGCCGATGCTGAAACATCTGTGATGCAGGCAAAGGCCCTGGCAGCAAAATTTATTGTATTTTCAAAAGGCGGCATCATTTTAAAAAAACAGATCAATAGCAGGGAGTTTATTGAGACTGCCATAGCGTCTATTGCTCAGGAAAATTCAATCCACTACTCCCTTCAAATAGGGGATGTCCCCCAAATGATGGCGGCAGATCCCCAGCAGCTTAAGGAGGCGCTTAAAAATATTATTCTCAATGCCCATGAAGCAACAAAAAATCCAAAAAAAGTGTCCATCTTTTTTCATTCCCATCAGACAAAAAAAGGCTATGGTGTCATTTCAGTGATTGACCAGGGAAGGGGCATTGAAAAAGAAAACCTGGAAAAAGTTTTCGAACCCTATTTTTCAACCAAACCCCTTGGAAAAGACAAGGGTATTGGTCTTGGCATGTCCATTGCCTATTCAATCGTAAAAAAACACCAGGGTGAAATACACATTTCGTCAACACCCGGACAGGGCACCAGGGTGGATATTATTTTTCCGATTTTTCAAAAAGAGAACCTGCAAAAGCAAGATGATACGGTGTCCCAAAAAAAGCAACCCCTTACTGAGCACCATATTGATCAACCCGCCAAGGTTCTGGTAATGGACGATGACCGCATGATCCGGGAAATCTGTGTTAAAATTCTTTCAAGACTCGGGTATGAAGCCATTGTTGCAAAAGATGGAGAACAAGCCATTCAGCTATACAGTCAGCTGATGAACGCCGGTGAAAAAATCAGCCTGGCGATTCTTGACCTTGAAGTCAAGCAGGGCATGGGTGGAGCTTTGGCCATAAAAGAACTGTTGAAAATAAACCCTGACCTAAAGGCCGTTATTGCAAGCGGATATTCAAGCGATATCATCATGGAGAACTGCCGGGATTACGGCTTTGCCCTGGCACTTTCCAAACCCTTCAGTATGAATACCCTCAAGGACGTATTAGAGCGGTTGCAACACGAGTTTATTTCCTGATCTTTACCGAGTTTGCATGGGCCCCCAGACCTTCAGTCTCAGCCAGCCGGATGACATCATCCGCCTCTTTTTCAAACGCTGCTTTCGAATAATGGATCAGGCTGGTTTTTTTGGTAAAATGTTCAACCCCTAATGCGGATGAAAACCTGGCAGTACCGGCAGTTGGCAGAACATGGTTGGGGCCGGCAATATAATCTCCCATGGGTTCCGGTGTATAAGCTCCTAAAAACAAGGCACCGGCATTCTGGATCCGATCAATATAATCAAAGGGGTCCTTGACAATCAATTCAAGGTGTTCCGGTGCCAGACGATTGGAAAGTTCAATCCCGGTTTCAATATCCGGAACCACCATAATCGCACCGAATCGATCAATAGATTGCCTTGCAATGTCTTTTCTGGGCAATTTTTCAATCTGGTTTTCAAGGGCTGCGGCTGTCTTTTCGGCAAGGGTTTTTGAATCTGTCACAAGTATGGAAGATGCCATGACATCATGTTCAGCCTGGGAAAGAAGATCTGCGGCCAGAAATTCCGGGTTGGCATCTTTATCGGCAATGATCAGTATTTCACTGGGACCGGCAATCATATCAATGCCGACGATACCGGCCACAATTTTCTTTGCAAGGGTCACATAAATATTTCCGGGACCGACAATAACATCCACTTTTGGAACAGTCCGGGTTCCATAGGCCAGGGCTGCAATGGCCCAGGCACTTCCAGCCTTAAAAACCGAGGTGATTCCTATTCTTTGGGCAGCCGCAAGAATATGGGGATTGATCTGGCCGTTTTCCATGGGCGGGGTCATCAGGTTAATGGAGGGGACCCCGGCTATTTTTGCAGGTATTCCACCCATCAGTACAGAGGATACCAGAGGCGTTTTTCCCCCTTTTGCACCGGGCGCATAGACACCTGCAGCACTCACGGGCTTTACAAGCTGTCCGACCATGACGCCGTTTCTCGGGGTATCGATCCAGGAATTTTCTTTTTGTTTGGAATGAAAATATTCAAGTTGATTCACAGACCGGTCTAAGGTTTTTAAAAATGATGCGTCAACCTTTTTTAAAGCTGTATCAAACTCTTTTGGGGTGACCTTTAAAGCGTCTACCGTGACCACGGGGGAATCAAATTTATTGGTGTATTCTACAAGGGCTTGATCTCCCCTTGTTTTGACATCTTCAATATAGGCTTCAACCGTCTCATAGTCCTGCTTTGAAAATCCCAACCCGCGCTCTATGGTATCTTTCACTCTTTTTTCAGCGGTCGCGGAAGGATATTGAAATATTTTCATTTTTTTATTCCAAAAAATAAGGGTTTAATTAAAAAAAATAAGGGCAGAAACCCTGCCCTTATTTTCTCTATAGGATGTTATAAGTTATTGTCAAAAGTCAAGGGTTTTTGACAATTCTTCAGTGGAAAAATCCCATTGTGTATTATGGGGGGGAACTTCTCATTAAACATTTCCGGAAGCTGGTCATCAACCTTGGTAAACCCGGCTTTTTTATTAAACTCTTTTTCATTGTTCAAAATGGACTTGCCCAGTTCCAGAACATCATTCGGAGTCAGGGACAGGCCATGCTGGGCATTGAGCATTTCTACAATGGTGGGAAGGCCGTCTTCATTATCCAGAACGGCAAATGCGACAAAAAGGCACAGCCCTGCTGCATCAATGGCAGCGGTTGCAATCTGAAGACCCTGTGACAAGGCGACATTGCCTTCTTTTTTATGGGGATCTACGGTTCCGCCAACCCCCAGGATATTGGCTGTAACACCGTACCCTGCGGTATGATCGGCTCCCATGGGAGTTGTGGCATAGGTCACCCCAACCCCTTTACAGGACCTTGGATCATAGGCTGGAAAAGCCTGCTTTTTGCAGACAGGAACCCTGTCAACCCCAAGGGCATCTCCTGTGAACAAAGCGCCATTGCCGATAATTTTACCTTCAGGCGCATAATCACCGACTTTTGACAGAAGCCCGATGGCAGCCTTACCGTCTCCCCATGGAATCAAGCCGCCCTCCATGGCAATTCCAATCGTAACGCCCATTTCAATGGTATCAAGGCCGAAGTCATCACAAAGCCTGTCCAGCATAGCGATATCATCCAGCTCCTTGATGGTGGTATGGCCGCCAAAAGCCCAGATGGTTTCATATTCAAACCCGGAAGTCAGATACTTGCCTTCTTTGTCATGGTAAACATTGGAGCATTTGATCACGCAGCCCGGATGACAGGCCTCTGTAGTAATTCCGCCTCTAGCTTGAATCAGTTCAGCCATTTTTTCGCCACTGATATCCTGGGCATGCTCAAACCTTCCGGATCGAAAGTTCTTGGTGGGAAAGGTGCCGGCTTCATTGATGACATTGACAAGAACTGCCGTACCAAGGGCGGGAAGGCCCTGTCCTGTGACCGGGTGGGTATGCAGCATGTCCACCCATTTTTTATTGGCTGCTTTAAAGGCATCCGGATCTTTGATGGCAACACGGGGGGCGCCTTTGTCATCCACAACAATGGCTTTGATTTTTTTTGCTCCCATTACAGCCCCCAGACCGCCTCTGCCGTGGGCACGGCCCGGTCTTCCGTTCATGTCTGCCTGGTTGATGCTGGCACCTTTCAGGCATTGTTCACCCGCCTGGCCAATGCTTAATACCCCGACATTTTTGCCATATTTTTTCCACATGCTTTCCATGACCGCATAATTGCCTTTGCCCACAAGATCGCCGGCAGGTAGGATCTGCACTCCGTCATTGTTGACCACGATAATGCTGTAATCATTGTCTACAGGCTTGTCTTCCAGCACAATGGCCGTGATCCCCAGTTTTGCCAGTTTCTGTGAAACAAGGCCGCCGGCATTACTTTCCTTGATGCCGCCTGTCAACGGTGATTTCGCCCCGGCAGAAAGCCGCCCTGAATCTGCGGCAGGAGATCCGGCAAGAATTCCCGGCGCAAAGATCAGTTTGTTTGCTTTTCCGAGCGGATGGCAGGTCGCCGGCACTTCATCCAGAATCATTTTGGATGTGAGCGCCCGGCCCCCGAGACCGGCATAAACGCCGGGAACTTCTTCAAAGTTAAACTTTTTTTCTTTGGTATTGACCCTTAATAATTTCCCCATTTCTTCCTCCTTGGCAAGAGTTAATAAAAAATATCTATCTCCTTTTTTTTCGCTTTTTTCTGCCGGGTGGCGCCATTTTTACCAGTTTGGGTTCAAATTTTGCCACAATTTCAACAAGATCTTTTTGTTGCTCCATGACATCTTCAATATTTTTGTATGCCATGGGGATTTCATCAAGTCCAGCAGAAATTAATGTTATCTGTTTTTTATGCAGGATATCCTGTAGATCTTTAAATGTAAACTGTTTCATGGCAGCGTTCCGGCTCATTTGCCGCCCGGCCCCGTGGGCGGCTGATCTTAAGGCGTTTTCATTTCCCAGACCCCTGACAATATAACCCGGGTCTGCCATGGAACCGGGGATGATTCCCAGAACACCTTTTCCTGCCGGCGTTGCACCTTTTCGGTGGACAATCACTTCCCTTTGTCCGATGTTTTCTTTCCAGGCAAAATTATGGTGATTTTCTATGGTAAACAGTGCGGTTTCTCCTATAAACGCCAACACCGCATCGTGGATAATTTCATGATTGGCAGAGGCATATCTTCCCATGAGCTCCATGGCTTTGAAATATTCAACACCGTCTCCTGTTTTCATGTCCAGCCACGCAAGATTGTTCAAAGGCCTGCCGAGTTCAGGGTGCAGCCGTTTTGCAAGCGTGGAATAATGGTCTGCAATCTGTGCCCCTGTACCCCTGGAGCCTGAATGCGTCAGGAATGCAATATAGTCTCCTGGCGGAAAACCGATATCCTCACGGATCATTGATAATTTTCCGAACTCGGCAAAATGATTTCCTGATCCACTGGTTCCCAGTTGTTTATGGGCCGTATCTCTCAATGATCCGACAATACGGCTGAAATCCCAGTCTTCATCCATGACGCAATGCTGCCTTTTGCGGGAAAACGATTCTCCCACACCAAACTTTGTCTGTGTTTCAAGGGCCTGCCTGAAAATCTGTTTATGGGCTTCATATTCACTAAATGGTATGGCAAGCACGGACAATTTCATCCTGCAGGCAATATCCACACCAACGGCATATGGGATAACAGCATCCTTGACCGCCAGCACACCACCGATGGGAAGCCCGTATCCCATATGCGCATCGGGCATCAATGCGCCTTTGACCGCAACTTTCAGGCTGACGGCATCGTCCATTTGAGATACTGCTGCAGGGTCGATATCTTTACCCCATATGGCATAGGTTGCTTTTTTTATCATCTTGCGTTGTGTTTTCTTTTCCTTAAGAAAGGCTTCCGGACTCTGACAAATCCATCAACCCTTCAAAATCTTTAATTAAAATAGTTTTAGTCTGCACTTCAATAAAAGAAGAATCCATCATTTTTTTTAATATTCTTGAGACGGTTTCAGGAGTGGTCCCGATCAGGTTGGACAATTGCGCCTTTGAGATGGGAAGGGTTACCTGTTTTTCATTTTTCTGCTCTTTGGAAAGGGTGATAATATAGGCTGCAAGCCTTGCTGGTACTTCTTTCAAACTTAAATTTTCAATCTGTACGGTAAACTCCCGAAGCCGCCTGGAAAGATCTGCCAGAAGATTCATCCCGAGCCCGGGCATTGCGGTAATCAACTCCACAAACCTGCTTCTGGAAAGGAAAAGAATACGGGTGTTTTCTAGGGCCATGGAAGAGGCGGGGAAATTTTTTCCTTCAAAAACCGGAACCTCACCAAAGGTATTACCTGGGCCATAGATATGGAGGATCTGTTCTTTGCCTTCAAAGGAAAGCTTGAAAACTTTAACCTTTCCTTTTTCAACCATATAAAACCCGTCCCCCTTATCCCCTTCATGGAAGATCATCTCCCCTTTATTGAATTTAAGGGTTGAGGCATTGGCAGCGATTTTTTCCAGGTGTTCATCGGAAAGTCCTGAGAAAAGAGGGATTGTCTTTAACTTTTTAATACCGTATACTCCTTTATTGTTAATATTCGAAAATAATTAAAAAAAACCGTCAAATCTAAAAAAATTCAAAAAAAAGTAAGATTACTTGATCCAGGTCAAGGAGTTAACTTCATTTTTATAATAAGTTCAAACCAGGATGTAAAGATTAATTGTTTATCAACCCAAATATAAGGAGAACTTTAAATGTTTTGTTTTCAATGTCAAGAAGCCGCTAAAGGCCAGGGATGCACCATAAAAGGAATGTGCGGGAAAGAAAATGATACCTCTGATCTGCAGGATCTTCTGATTTACAATCTTAAAGGGATTGCCGTCATCGCCAATAAAGCCAAGGCTGCAGGGGTAACCGTTTCTGCCCAGACAGGCAAATTTATTGCCAAAGGTCTTTTTACAACCATCACAAACGCCAATTTTAATGATGAAAATATTATTGACTGGATAAACAGGGCCCAGATACTTAAAAAAGAACTTTACGGGTCTGTAAAGGACAAGATCGGCTCTGATCTCCATGAAAGCGCCACCTGGTACGCAAACGATGTGTCTGAGTTCAAGTCAAAAGCCTCCACCGTCGGTGTGCTTGCCACAGCCAATGAAGATGTCAGGTCCCTCAGAGAACTCCTCGTTCTGGGCCTTAAGGGAATATCTGCCTATGCAGACCATGCAGCAGTCCTGGGGGTTACACGGGACGAAATCTGGGACTTTCTATATGAAGGACTTGCCTCCACTACCCAGGACCTTTCAGTGGATGAAATGGTGGCCCTGGTCCTTAAAGCAGGAGAAATTACCGTAACAACTATGGCTGCTCTTGATGAAGCCAATACAACTGCCTATGGAAACCCGGAACTGACCGAAGTGAATATCGGCGTGGGATCAAATCCTGGAATACTGATCTCAGGACATGATCTTAAAGATATGGAAGAGCTTTTAAAACAAACCCAAGGAACCGGCGTGGATGTCTACACCCATGGTGAAATGCTGCCGGCCAATTATTATCCTGCCTTTAAAAAATATAATCACCTCAAAGGCAATTATGGCGGGTCCTGGTGGCATCAGAATGAAGAATTCGAGTCCTTTAACGGCCCGATTCTCATGACCACAAACTGCCTGGTGCCGTTGAAAAAGAAAAACTCCTACCTGGACAGACTTTATACCACAGGCGTGGCCTCATATTCTGATACCCCCCATATCAAGGACAGGAAAAATGGTGGGGCAAAAGATTTCAGTGCCATTGTTCAAAAAGCCAAAACATGCAGCGCCCCTACAGAAATTGAAACCGGAACCATTGTTGGCGGTTTTGCCCACAACCAGGTTTTGGCCCTTGCGGATAAAGTGGTGGCTGCTGTGAAATCCGGTGCCATCAAAAGATTTATTGTCATGGCTGGATGTGACGGCCGTCAAAAGGACAGAAATTATTTTACTGAAGTAGCTGAAAAACTACCAAAAGATGCTGTGATCCTGACAGCAGGATGTGCAAAATACAGATACAACAAACTGAATCTTGGCGATATCGGCGGTATCCCGAGGGTTCTGGATGCAGGACAGTGCAACGATTGCTACTCCCTTGCCGTCATTGCCCTTAAGCTAAAAGAAGTGTTTGGGTTAGAGGATATCAATGACCTGCCGATTTCCTTTGATATTGGCTGGTATGAGCAAAAAGCGGTTGCTGTCCTTTTGGCACTGCTTCATCTGGGCGTCAAAGGTATCAGACTTGGACCCAGCCTGCCGGCCTTTGTATCTCCAGCCGTACTCAACGTTTTGGTAGAAAATTTTGATATTAAACCGATTACAGAGCCTGCTGCAGATGTAGAAGCCATGATGCAGGGCAAATAATAAAAGAAAGCCTGCTGGTGCATGGGGTTCATGCACCAGCAGAAAAAGGTTTTATCAAGGAAGGAAGGTTTGAAATGAAATGCCCAGGACAAGATACGCAATATTGGAACGAAGACGCTATCTTTGAAACCAAATGCCCGGAATGCGGACATCCCATGGAGTTTTTCAAGGACGATGCCACAAGAAGGTGTCACCATTGTCAAAAAAAAATCGTCAATCCAAAGATGGATTTTGGATGTGCATCCTACTGCAAATTTGCAGAACAATGCCTTGGTTCCCTGCCTGAAGATTTTGTTGCAAAACAGGAAGATCTTTTAAAAGACCGGGTAGCCGTGGAAATGAAGCGATATTTTCACACTGATTTTAAACGGATCGGTCATGCAGGAACGGTTGCAAGATTTGCCGAAAAGATCGGCAAAAATGAAAAATCAAATCTTGCCGTGGTGCTTTGTGCTGCTTATCTTCACGATATCGGAATAAAAAATGCAGAAGAAAAGTACCATTCTTCTGCTGCCAAATACCAGGAAATTGAGGGGCCGCCCGTGGCAAGACAGATCATGGAAAAACTGGGTGCCAAAGAAGACCTTATAGAAGAAGTCTGCGACATCATCGGACACCATCACCATCCAGGCAATGAAGAATCCTTAAACTTTAAAGTTCTGTATGATGCCGACATGCTGACCAATATGTATGAGTGCAAATCAAGGCAGGGTGTAGATTCAGCAGAGTTTGAAGCCAAGCTTGACAGGCTTTTTTTAACCCCGTCGGGAAACAAGCTGGCAAAAGAAGTATTATTGCAGGATATTAAAGCCTAATGGTTTGAATAAAAAGGATTTATAAAAATCCTTATAGGAGAATAAAATGAAAGTTACCAGAAAAATAATACAAATAGATGAAGAACTGTGTGATGGGTGTGGCAATTGCGTGGTTGCCTGTGCGGAAGGTGCCATGAAGATAATAGACGGCAAGGCCAAAGTGATTGCGGATAAATATTGCGACGGCCTTGGTGCCTGCATCGGAGACTGTCCCCAGGACGCTCTTAAAATTATTGAAAGGGATGCGGACGAGTTTGATGAAGAAGCTGTTGAAGAATTGTTAAAACAACAGAAACAAGACAAAAAACCTGCTGAAACTATTGCCTGCGGTTGTCCGTCCTCAGCCATGAAAATGTTTCCCACAGCCGGTTCAGCTGATCCTTGCGGTTGTGCCAATAAGCCTTCTGTACAGACATCCGGCGGTCCGTCTGCGCTAGGTCACTGGCCGGTTCAGATAAAGCTTGTTCCCGCAGGTGCACCATTTCTCAAGAATGCGGATCTGTTGATCGCAGCAGATTGTGTGCCGGTGGCCTATCCCAGTTTTCATAAAGACTTTCTTAAAGGAAAAGCCATCATGATCGGGTGTCCCAAGTTTGATAATGCAGATGAATATGTGGAAAAGCTTGCCCAGGTATTTAAGGTCTCGGGCATCAAAAGCATTACATCCGTCGTAATGGAAGTGCCCTGCTGCTCAGGCATGCCTGTTATTATAAAAAAAGCCCTCCAGAAAGCGGGTATGGATATTCCGTTTAAAGAGGTTGTTGTCAGTGCAAGAGGGGAAGTTCTTGCATGAAATGGTCGGAGGATGCAGCGTCAGCCATAAAAACCGTTCCTTTTTTTATCCGCAAAAAAGTAAAAATAAAAGTTGAAGAGTTTGCAGCACAAAAAGGGAAACTATCGGTTGATCTTGATGATGTGACCTCTCTTAAGAAAAAATTTCTTTCCAAAGAGGGAATGGAAAAACAGGTCAAGGGATATGAGGTCAGTGTGTGTTTCGGAGGTGCAGGATGCCCGAACAGTGCAACTTCCTGCACCGCTCTGTCAAAAGATATTGAAAAGATAATTGAAAAAGCAGACATTCTTTCTTTTTTAAAAACAACGATAAAAGGAGGCGTCAAGTTCCATCATGAATTCAGAGTGGCCCTGTCAGACTGTCCCAATGCCTGTTCTCGTCCCCAGATTGTGGATATCGGTATCATTGGTGCGGTTCTTCCGGGGATTTTTGATGAACCCTGCACTCTTTGCAACGCCTGTGTTCAGGTTTGTGATGAAACTGCCATTATACTTGATCCGGAAAATGAGATCCCTTTGATTGATTTTAACCAATGCCTGATGTGTGGCAAATGCATTACCGCATGTCCCACAGGAACCCTGCAGGAAAAGGAAAACGGATTCCGGGTATTGCTGGGCGGAAGACTGGGGCGTCATCCAAGACTTGCCATGGAAGTTCCAGGACTTCATACCCATGAAGAAGTCTTACACATTGTTCAAAACTGTTTAAAATTTTATAAAGAAAATTCAAAAAACGGCCAACGATTTTCCCATATCCTTACCTCTGTGGACCAGATTCTATAGGTTGTAAGAAATTTACCTACAGCACAATCAGAAATCCTCCAATTGATTCATTGACTGAATATTTGTTAATCTCCTAATCAGTAAAAAAAGGAGTTTTGTGTTCTAAACCAACAAACAGGAGGATCAAAATGAACAAAAAGCATTTATTAATCATGGGGTTTATTGCTGTTCTCACCATGGCATTCAGCCAGTCAGCTTTTGCAAAAGAAAGAATTGTCTTTGGCGGTGGCCCTGCCGGTGGTACCTTTCAAGTGGTTGCCAACGCCATCCAGGTGTATAAGCCCATAAAAGACGCTGCAGAGTTTAAAGTACAGGCACAGTCTTCAGCAGGCTCTGTGGAAAACCTGAGAAAAACAGATACCGGCAAGCAGCAGATGAGTGTAGTTTACTCCGGTCATGTGTATCTGGGCCGAAATGGTATGATGAAAAATGATACCCAAAAATATGAAAATGTTTTGGCGGTTGCCTGGCTCTATGGTGCTCCTGCCCAGCTGGTTGTTCGCGCTGATTCCGGAATTAAAAGTGTAAAAGATCTTGAGGGTAAAAAAGTGGGCGTTGGTAATGCCGGTTCCGGTGCATTTGCAAACTGTGAACTTTTCTTTAATCATATGGGCGTATGGGACAAGATTGAAAGAAATGCAATGGGTTACAATGATGCAGCACAGGCATTTGGAAACAATCAGCTGGACGCCTTCTGGTTGTTTACGGCTTTCCCGAGCGGTGCAGTCATAATGGCAGCACAGACAAATGATATAGCCCTTGTCAACCTTGATGCCGATGCTAAAGCAAGCGGATTTTATGCTAAATATCCGTACTTTGCAAAACTTACAATACCGGCAAATACCTATAAGGGTGCAGATTATGACTCGCCTTCCTTCCAGGATTCAACTCTCTGGGTAGCCAATTCAAAAGTATCTGCTGATGTTGTCTATAAAATGCTCTCCTTAATTTATACAGATGAGGGTCTTGCCCATATGAAAGAACAGAAAAAAACCTTTAAGAACATGTCCATTGCAACTGGTCCTGACGGCATTGTAACACCTTTCCATCCAGGTGCTGAAAAATTCTGGAAAGAAAAAGGTGTTTTAAAATAGATGAAAAGCCGATTAGCTGGTATAAATTATGTAAGATACGGGTTCTTTAAACAATGAACCCGTATTACACCCAAACCGGAAAATCGCTAAAACTTAAAAATTAAAACAATAGGAAGGCAAACTGTGTACGAAAAACTAAATAGATTTGAGCAGATTGTGTTTGATGCATGCTCAGTGATCCTGGTCGTTTTTTACTCCTATGCTGCGGTGATTCAACCCATGGCAACCCAGTATCACAGGGGAGTTTATGTCATTATAACCTATATCCTTGTCTTCCTGCTGTACAAATCCAAATCAACGATAATGAGAGTTGTGGACTATATTCTCATTATCCTGTCCATAGCCTCCATCGGATACTGGATAATCATGTTTGAAGTCATCAATTACCGGACAGGTGCTGAAACATCAACGGATATGGTGTTTGCCATTATCGGGGTATTAATTGGCATAGAGCTTGCCAGACGGGTGGTGGGCAATGTGTTCGTGTTTTTAGGCGTCACAATGCTGCTGTACGGTATTTACGGATACATGGCACCGGACCTTTTTTCCCATGCAGGTGCCCCGTTTACTGAACTGTGTGTCAGCATATTTTACAAGAGTGACGGCGTGTTCGGTATTATGGCCAATGTTCTGGCCACCTATGTGATTTTATTTGTGCTCTTTGGTGCTTTCTTAGAAAAATGCGGTGCCCAGAAATTTTTTATTGACTGGCCCCTCGCTGCGGTGGGTCATAAAATCGGCGGACCTGGAAAGGTTTCAGTTATTGCATCAGGTCTTTTTGGCTCGATTTCCGGATCCGCCATAGCCAACACAGTATCAACCGGCATGTTTACTATTCCTATGATGAAAAAAGCAGGGTTTAAACCCCATGTCGCAGGGGCAATAGAACCTGCAGCATCCATTGGCGGAATGTTCATGCCGCCGATTATGGGGGCCGGTGGATTCATCATGGCGGAACTGACCGGAGTGCCTTACTCCAGGATCATGCTTGTGGCCATATTTCCAGCTGTGATGTATTTTTTTTCCGTTTTCTGTATGGTTCATTATGAAGCCAAAAAAGACAACATTGTAGGCGAAAAATCAAAATTTTCAGCTATGGAAATTTTTAAGAAAGAATGGTTTTATGCTGTTCCGTTAGTTGTTATTACCATTTTTATGCTCTACGGGTTTTCTCCTGGATACTCTGCCATCTTAGGGCTTGTGTCCTGTATTGTCATCAGTTGGGTAAGGAAAGATACCAGGATCGGTCCAAAAAGATTTATTGAGGCATCAAGAGAAGGAACTCAAAGCAGCCTCAAGATAGGTGCAACAGTCGGTATTATCGGTATTATCATCGGCGTTTTGACTTTTTCCGGCCTGGTGCTTACCTTTGCCGATATCGTGATCGAGCTGGCAGGCGGTTCTTTATTGCTGACCATTTTTTTGATTGCGCTTGCATCACTGGTGCTGGGAATGGGAGTGCCGGTCACGGCAGCCTATCTGATCACGGCCGTTGTCGCGGTTCCGGCTTTAACCCATCTGGGCGTCAATGAAATTGCAGCACATATGATTGTTTACTGGCTGTCACAAGATTCCAATATAACACCACCTGTCTGCATCGCAGCATTTGCCGGTGCGACCATAGCTAAAGCCAACATGTGGAAAACAGCCTTTACAGCATTTAAGTTTGCAAAATTTTTGTACCTGGGTCCTATCCTTTTTGGTTATGTACCCGGATTTTCCCTTAACGGCAGCTCAACCGACATCATCATAGCGTTTGTTTGGATTGTTTTCGGAACTTGGCTGTATTCATACATCCTCAGCGGTATCTGGATCGGCAATATAAAAAAGGCTTTAAAAAAAAGGCCAGCATAAAAACTTTCTTTATAGCTTTTAGCCCATTTTAGCCATAAAGAAATTCAAATCCCCCCTGACACCCTATCCAACGTCAGGGGGGATTTTTTTTAACACTGCTGTTTCTTCTTTGCAATTTTACGCTTATTAAAAAATAATAGTTGCAACATCAACGATTATATACAATATTGTTTGAAATTAAAAAAATGACGCAGGGTACTATTTATCCTTTGATTTATTAACAATTTAATGTGTAAACAAGACAATTTTATATGGAAACATTTGACAAAATTATTGACTCATCTATTGCCTATTTGGTCGGCCGCACCTCCAGATCAATTATCAAAAGACTGACTAAAAAATTTTCTGATGCCGGGTTTGACGTAAGCTATGAACAATGGAGCATCCTTGTCCATTTGTATCGAAAAGACGGGCAGACCCAGCAGGAACTTTCCAATATAGCAGTAAAAGACAAGGCAGCCATTACTAGGCTTTTGAATGTTCTGGAAAAAAAGAATATCGTGTTAAGAATCCCGGATAGAAATGACAAGCGAAGTAAACTTGTCTATTTGACCAATAAAGCCAAAGAATTTAAAGAAGACTTGATTGCGATTGTCGAAGACTTGCTGCTGGAAGCAGACCAGGGAATCTCTTCAGAAGAGATGGACCAGTGCAAAACCACTTTAAATAAAATATTTTCCAATTTTGACCGGCTCAATGCTTGATGATTTTTTATTTACAATTCTACTAATTTGTTTTGAATGGCATACCGGGACAATTCGGCATTGTTTCTCAAGCTCAGTTTCTTTAATATTCTTGATCGATAGGTATCCACTGTTTTAACACTGATATTATAGGATGTTGCGATCTCTCTGTTGGTTGAGCCCATGGCAAGTTTTCTTAAGACTTGAAGTTCTCTCATGGATAAGGATTCTGTGAGCGTCTGGCTTTTATTACCCCGGATGACCCTGAGGGCAAGCGCTTCACTTGCCTTTTCAGTCAAATACCGTCCGCCTGCATGAATTCTTTTTACAGCTTCCACAAGCTGCTCTGGGGCAGACTGTTTTGTAACATATCCCATGGCACCGGCTTCAATGGCCCGGATAACGTATTGCTCCTCATCATGCATGGTTAAAATAAGCACCGGTACATCTGAACAATAACTGGTAAGCCTGGTCACAACTTCAAGCCCATCCATCCCCGGCATGGAAATATCAATCACAGCCACATCAGGCTTTTTATCCAAAGCCGCCTCCAAAGCGGCTTCCCCATCTGCTGCTTCTGCAATCACTTCAATCTCATTGCTGTCTTCCAGAACTTTTCTCAACCCTTCCCTGACAATACTGTGGTCATCTGCAAGAAGTACCCTGATCATACATTATCCTTTCACTTTTACTTTACAGCAAATTGTTGTTCCATGGGATAACCGAGAAGAGATGTCCAGTTTACCGCCTACAAGATTAGCCCGTTCTCTCATCCCCTCAAGTCCGAATCCGTTATGTCCTTTTTCATTGAGGATATCAAAGCCGCAGCCATTATCCTGTACGGTCAGAACGATTCCCTCATCATCTGCCTTAATCTCAAGCGTAATGCTGTTTGCCTTTGAGTGCTTAAGCGCATTGGTCACAGCTTCCTGGCCAATTCTGTAAAGTGCCGTGGCAAGGGTATCATCTATTTGAGGAATAAGGCCGTTTTTGAATACACAGGAGACATTGGATCGCCTTTCAAAATCAGATAACAAGGACTCCAATGCATCGGCAAGTCCCAGATCATCCAGAACTCTGGGTCGTAACCGATAGGCCATATCCCTTACATCATTAATGGTATCATCAATTAAGGAACACATTTTCAAAGCCCTGGTTCCGGCATCTTTATCAACATGTGTTAAATATTTTTCAATCCATACCGCATCAATTCTAAGCGCTGTCAATACCTGCCCCAGATGATCGTGAAGCTCCCTTGCAACAAGTGCTTTTTCCCTTTCCTGGGAGGCAATAATATTTTTAGATAAATTTTTCAGATTATCCTGGGCTTTTTCAAGTTGAGCCGTCCTCTTTTTTACCTGTTGCTCGAGATCCTGGGAGTATTGAGACAGTTTCTCCTTGGCAGCCTGTAAATCTTTTTGAGCACGATTTTTTTCCGTTACATCGACGCTTACGGCAAGAGACCTGATAATAGCGTTATGTTCATCTCTGACCCCATAACATGAAAGCATGACATCCATTTTCTCCCCATTCTTTTTGATATACGTGTAGGGAACATCCTTACAGAATCCGGTACGAAAAAATCTTGGGAAAATATCATTGACAGCATACTTTTTTGATTCCGGTGTAAAAAAGCTGATAAGCTGCCTGCCAATGACATTTTCCCTTTTATATCCCATCACCTCCACCCAGTGATCAGAAACTCTGATAATCCGCCCTTCAACATCAATTGAATGAAGCATTGCAGGGGTTTTATGATAGATATGCCTGTATCTTTCTTCACTGAGTCGAAGGTTTTTCTCTGCTTTTTTGCGCTTAGTAATTTCCTGGATTCCCAACTGGTAAAGGATCAACA
>JAHJLN010000126.1 GCA_018821715.1 Pseudomonadota bacterium
CTTCATTAGAATGGGTCCTAAAATAGGTAATGTCTATTCCTTCATGGGCAGTACTTCGCAGTTTAAAATCCCCCCACCATTTTTGCCCGCTTGAAAAGAGCATCCCGCAATGAAACAGCCATTGAACTTCTTGGCCATTTCCCAGGCCGTTTGCCCGGGAAATGGTTTGAAGATAATTAAAAAATTTGTTCATTACAGGGCTTTTAAAATAATTTTATGTCCCATAAGGTTAATATCTTCGATAATGGCCGTGACCTCCATGCTCTCGCCTAAAAGTCCTCTTAAAAGAAAGGTATCTTTGCCGACAGGTGTTATCGCTGCCACATTTTCCATGATCAGTTTTTCATCATTGTCTTTTCTTAAGTATACATTGGATTCACACATTGTTATCTTCCTTTATTAATATAATTGTCATTACCAATCATTTTTACCTTTAAAGTCATATGGTTATCATAATCAATGATCGCACCATTTATTTTTTTATTCATTGCGCAGTTGACAACCAGGGTCTTATTTAAAAATTGATATCCAGCCTGTTCATGGATATGGCCGCATAATACCATCAAGGGCGAATGGTTTTCAATAAATCGTTTTAAGACAAAACTTCCGGCACTCAATTTGTTTCCCACTTTGTCGCACACGCCCCTGGGTGGCGGATGGGCTACCAGGATTGTCTCAGGAGTGACACCATTTTTAAGGTGTGCCAGGGTACGCCTCTCCCAAAAGCTGATTTTTGACAGAAGCGGTAAAGGAATAGTGCCGTTAAGGCCAAGAAACCCGGCAGCCTTAAATACCAGCGGTTTATGGTTTAGAAGTGTTATATTTTTCTGGCCCTGTAAAATTTTTTCAATATATTTAAAATCCGAGTTGCCACGGACACAAAAAACAGGGACAGGGAGCTCTTTTAACTGAGCCACTGTTTTTACACCACAAACATAGTTTGTAATATCTCCTGCAATCACAAGGAGATCGGGTTTTTCATGAGAAATAATCGATTTAATGATGTCAATTTTTTCAGTTTTTCCGTGAATATCGGCTACAGCATAAATCCTCATGTTTTTCCCATAAAAAATTCATCTGCTTTTGGAGACAGGGATGTAAAACAAATCATTATTTCAAATTCAGTTTTGAGTTGCGTGCAAGATAAAACCTTGGCATAGGCTTCAATTTCATCGTTTTCCAAAAAGGAGTCGGGTTTGGGCAATTGCTCGGGATCAATATGAAGCTTGATATTTTCAAATTCAACAAAGGGTTCAGGTAAAAGGAGCCTGGCCGTTGACGGTGAAAGATGGGTAACACATCCATTAATGGGTGTGTCGGTCACTATTTTTTCAGATAGCTTGTATATCTTTATCCTGATAGTGTTTTGGAGTTGAATAGGCAAATCATGTCCTTTATCCAGAAAGAGATTGTACTCACCAGACATACCGATGACATCGTAAAGTTTTGCTTTCCTTGTCATTCCTTTCATGGAAACTTCCATAACCCTGTTGATCTGAACAACATCTTTTATTCTTTGATAGGTGGCGTCGGTTATCAATACCTGGCCTCCGACAGTATAGGATTCCGCCCTGCCCGTAGTGTTAACTTCTGATCCGCAAGCGCCGTATTTTGTTCGTTTCAAGGAACCGACATTTCCAACAACCACTTCACCCGTATTTATGGCAATGCCCATTTTAAGGTGTGGCAGCCCGTCAGCAGCATTATTGATGTTGATCTGCATCATGGCTTTTTGCATGGCAAGGGCACAGGCAACGGCTTTTTGTTCGTGGTTTTCAAGTTTTTCAGGCGCACCGAACAAGGCTAAAATACCGTCTCCTATAATTTCATCAATGATGCCCCTGTGATCCATGATGATCTCAACCATTACTTCAAAATAACGGTTCAAAATGGTAATCACCTCTTTGGGGCTGTGTTCAGCTGCCATTGACGTAAACCCCCTCAGGTCGCTCATCATTATTGATATTTCCCGGGTTTCACCGCCAAGGTTAAGCAGATCCGGGTGTAAAAGAAGATGATTTACCACTTTTTCAGGCACATACCTGGCAAATATGGTTTTAATATGGTTGCGATCCTTTGAAATCAGTATTTCCATGGTGATGATCAATCCTGAGGCAATAAAAAAGGTGCTGCCGACAACGGTTGCGATTGGAAAAAGTGTGAAGTGGATAAACTGGAACCAGGTGTGAAGAATAATCGTACAAAGGATAGCGGCTGTTGTAATATATAAAATCCATGAAGATCTTAAAAAAGATGAAAAGCCAAGCAGGACACCAATGACCAGAATCAGGCCGAGTATCTGTCCAAAAGACCATTTAGCATAAAATTGATTTGTCAGCATTCCATTTAACATGGAAGTATGGATGATAATCAGGGGGACATCGTTTTGGAGCGGCGTCTTTCCAAGATCGGAAATACCAAGGGAAATATCGCCAATAAAAATAAAGTTTCCTTCAAAAATTTCAGTGAGGTTTCCCCGCAGATTCGGATCTTTCATTTTTTCAACCAGAACATGGGCAGGTATCTCATCAAATCCTTTTTTCCATGTATTGCAATAGGGGATGAAGGCCCGGCCGCGGTCGTCAATGGGGATGACGACATCTTTTTCAAGAGAACTGTCTGGAGTAGCAGTTATGACGATTTTTTTCCCCCATTCAATTCTAATGTTTTCAAATGGGATCTTTGCATAATCAAGGAACATGGAAAGTGAAAGTGTCGGGAAAAATTTCTCCTCAATTTTAATCACCATCAAAAGATGACGAGAAGTACCGTCCTCATCGGTAAATGAGCTGATGTGACCGGAATTAAAAGCCGCTTTGGCAAAGGTGTCATACTGCATTAAAGCACTGATGCCATGAAACGGATTGGATTCGCCTTTAAGAACTGGTTTTTTAAGGCGGGTTTTAAATTTTTTATAGGCCTCATCCTGTTTCCAGGCAAAGTTGCCAGGGGTATTTGCAGTTCTCAAACCGATGGGTAGATAAACACAATCAAGGTTACGGATGGATTCAAAAAAAAGTGTGTCTGATGCCAGATTTGTTGGATAGGGGAAAATAATATCATAGGCAACCGCTTCAACCCCTAATTCAGAAAGAGCCGTATTTGCTTTGGCTAAAAAAGATCGATCCAAAAAATTTTTATGGGTATATGAATATGTTTCATCGGTTATGGTAAGATATTTAATTTGGGGAAAGGAGGACTTTTTTGGGCCATACCCTTTTTTGACGGCGGTTTTATAAAACCCATCCAACGCCTGGTAATCATATTTTGTCCAGACGCTTTTCTGAATTAAAAAAAAGGCAAAAACAACAGCAATAAGACATGCGGTTGTTAAAGAGGTGAGCTTAAGAAGTTTTTTACTTTTTAATCTTGAACTCATACTTTTTAATAACAAGTAGGTTTCCGGAAAAGATCTGCAGCTTTGTGAGATAGGATTGGTCTGATTTTGTTGCTCTTCGCACGTTTCCGGCAATTGAAAATGGGGTGTCGCTTTTTTGTGTTAGATCAAGCTTGCTTTTTTCAATCAAATCATTTTCAAGGGCTACCCATTTTTCGTAGGATTTTTCTGAGGATAAAAAATCGGCGATTTCATAGATCTCAACAGGGCTGCAGACAATGGTGAATAATTCGGTCTCACTGTTACCGTCGATTTCAAAATATTCATTTATAGACGGCAGAACCAGTGTGGATTTCTGGCTTGACGGTTCAGCCTTTTTTAAGAGGGCAACATCTTTTTTATCAGAATAGATAACATAAATAAAAGCAGCTTTTTCAGGCAGAACAAATATGCGGAGCATATCACCGGAACGAAGTCGGTCCCTTGATTTTGCGAATAAAAGTTTTTCATCTGAACCGATCTGAATACCGATTTTGGCACGAACCATGGTATCGTCGCAAAAGCCGGGGGTAAAGCCGATCAAGGTAAAAATAATACCGGCAAAGATCATGAGGCAACGGTTGGGATTCATTTTGATATCTTCCAAATTAGAATGTTGTCTTTTTGTCAGGTTACTTTTGCTTTGACGGTTTGTCAAGAAAAACCAAGTTATGTCTTTGCTTTGTCTCTTGACTTCTGCTTAACTTCCTCTTAAAATTTAACTATCAAATTAAACGAAACAATAAATATTTTTTTCTTTTCCAAGTGGTGCCAGGGTTTTAATTCTTATAAATCGTCAGGAAGAAAGAATTATGATGCATTCTGTAATAAAAAATAAAGGAACTATTCTACCCGTGCTTTTGGTTATGGCGGGAGTGTCTGTTTTTTTTATGTCATGTGTTGAAAAGAAAATGACCTTGAAAGAGGCAAAACAAGTGTCTGTATCCATGCGCCAGAGTTCTTTTGTCCCGCCACCAAGGTCAATTGATGATATTCTATCTGTGTTGAATCAACCCGGCAAGTTCAATAAAAATATTACAGCGGCCATCGTAAAAAAAGCAGATGCCAAGCCGCCTGATACAGATGATCCTGGAACCCTTGCTGAATTCTTTCGGGATAGAGGAACCAGTGCCAAAGACCTTGGACGGTCGGATCAGGAACTTCAGGACGCAAGGACGGCCCTTTCTTATGCCAGAAAAACCGATAAAATGACACCCAAAGGAATGAGTAACTTATTAAAGCATCTGGGATCTGCCGAGGTAAGGCTGGGTAACTTTAAAACAGGACAGGCGGTATTAAGGGAAGGCATTGACCTTTTTCCAACAGGTTCCCATTATCATCTTCTGGCAGAGACCCTTTTCAAGGTGGGGGATTTCAAGGGGGGTTCCCAGCTGATCAAGGAAGGGATAGATTTTTGTAACAAGCACGAGGAAAAGTCCGGTGGCAAGCGCAGCCAAAAGATCCAGGCGGATAGGGCGCGGTTGAATGCCATATATTACGGTTCGCTGGGTCAATACAAAAAAGCTGAAATGTATTGGAGAGAGTTTCAAACAATATTGGAGACAGCTAAAGCAAATAGAGCCGCTATTTTTTTGATGAGCAATTACTTTCTGGCAAAGAACCTGAAGTCACAAGGGCGGTTGATTGAAGCTGAATTGCAGATTCGAGAGGGATTGAAGGGGGCCGTCGCCCATGCAGGGAAAAATTCTGGACTTACGGCCTCAATGGCAAGTTTTTTTGCAGAGATATTATTGGATCAAGGAAGGATCGATGATGCCCAAAAAATAATCCTTGCAAGTATTGATTGTTATGAAAAGGCCGGCGTTCGCAAAGACTCGTTGGTTCTATCAAAAGCAAAAGTCCTTCTCGGAGGAGTCGCATTTGCCAGGAAAGATTTTCAAGGTGCAACAAAACAGTTTCAAGATGTTAAAAAAGACATGGCCCTCAATCAATACTATTACAACACGAAAATCATGCAGAATCATAATATGATGATATGTTTTTTAATTTCAGGCCATGTTGAAGATACAATGAATTCA
>JAHJLN010000127.1 GCA_018821715.1 Pseudomonadota bacterium
ATTCTTAACTTTAACGGACCCAATCGTTTGACGCTCCAGGTTGTACCCAGGAAGCTCAGGATAGAACTTCCTAAAATATTTTTCGGCGAATATAAAGATATTTCATCAAAAACCGTCTGGTACACCATTGTCCATTATTGCCTGGTATTTGGCTTCTGTCTTTTAAGCTTTTTCTTTTTTATCATGTTTACCATGTTATGGATGGGAACAGGTTTTAAAAATTATTCACAAATTTATTTTGCCGTCACCTGTCTGTTTCTGGGTGGAGGTTTTTTACACATGGTGTTTTTAAACGCTTCAATAGAGGGGGTAATGTTATGGCGAATATCCCGATTCTGTTTTACCTCCTCTGTTGTCGCACTTTTATTTTTTATTCTAGACTTTATTGGCGCAAATAAAATCACAAAGAAACTGTCCTTTAATTTATTGGGGCTGGCCTTTATCCTGCTTTTTGCATTTCTGTTCATCCTTCAAGACAGCAAACATGAGATTAAACAGCTGTTTAAAATCACTTCCCGATTTGTCATCGGACCGGCACTGTTTATTCTCCCGCTAATCTTGCTTTGGGAATTTATTCGAAAAAAAAGGATTGAAGCCCTGATTATCTTTATCACATTTTCCTTTACCGCTGTAACGGCAGTTCGGGATTTAATGTACACTGGAACTTTTCAGGATCCTGAAATGTACTGGCTCCCAATTGGATATATGGCTCTTGAAATCGGTATAATTTTTGTCATGGTACTGGAACAAAAAAACTTATTTAGTACCATTGCTGCACAGAAAAAAGAAGTTGAGGGAATCAATGCTGATTTGCGTATTGCCAAAGAAAAAGCAGAAGCTGCAAATATTGCAAAAAGTCAGTTCCTTGCCAATATGAGCCACGAAATCAGAACACCGATGAATGGGGTTATCGGGATGAACAGGCTTTTACTTGATACCGATCTTACACTGGAACAAAAAGAGTATTCATCCTCGGTAAAGGACAGTGCTGAATCGCTTCTAAGGCTTATCAATGATATTCTTGATTTTTCAAAAATAGAGGCGGGAAAACTTGATCTTGAAAATATTGAGTTCAATATCCACACCATGCTGGAAGATTTTATCTCCTCTTTGGCTGTGAGAGCAAAAGAAAAAAATCTGGAGCTTATTTTTACCTTAGACCCCTTGATTCCAAAATTTGTAAAAGGTGACCCAGGGCGGCTGCGGCAGGTCTTAACCCACCTGATTGAAAATGCCATCAAATTTTCCCACAAAGGAGAAGTGGCGGTTAAAGTAACACTGAAACATGAAAACAATAATGAGTTAGTGCTTGCATTCATAGTTAAAGACAGCGGCATCGGTATTCCCGTGGAAAAACAACACGCCCTCTTTAAAAAATTCACCCAAATAGACGCATCTGACACACGAAGATATGGTGGTACAGGCCTTGGTCTTTCTATATCCAAGCAAATTGTGGAATTGATGGGGGGTGAAATCCGTGTTGAAAGTGAGACTGGAAAAGGATCACAATTTTCCTTTACCATAAAACTGGATAAATCTGAAAAACAAAACGCCAGCACAACGAGTAATCTTTATGTGTTAATTGTGGATGACAACCTTATTAATCGAAAAGTTGTCGCTGGTGTCTGCAACCGTTTAAACTGGCAATCCGATAGCGCCAATGACGGGAAACAGGCCATACAGCTTTTAGAAGAAAAAGAATATGACCTGGTCCTTATGGATTGTCAGATGCCTGAAATGGATGGATATGAAGCCACCAGGATTATCAGGAATAAAACGTCATCCGTAAAAAATCATGACATCCCCATCATTGCGGTTACGGCTAATGTCAGCGACGAAAACCGTGATAAATGCCTGGGTGGCGGGATGGATGATTTTATTCCCAAACCCATTAAACTGCCCATCCTCAAAGCGCTTGCCCAAAAAGTGCTCAAGGAAAAAAACAGAGGTTGAACACCCATGTTATACCCCTGTCAGTAAAGGCCACACCGTTTTTTCAGCCCAGGATTCAATTTTTTGAAAATCCCTGAAATCCCCTTCAGGAATCCCCTGTTTCTTCATCTTTGCTTTCATCACCAGCCTGAACATCATGTTCAGTTTACCATAATCAAGCACTCCTGCAAACGCCTGCACCGCTTTGGGTTTAATACCAGGGACTGCAGTGAGAACAGGGCGAAAATAACTTTCGGCCAAATCTTGTGCCTCAGTTGTATCAAAATAAAGTGCCAGGCAGGTTAAAAAATAGGCCACTGGAATCTGTTTTAGCATGTCTTGATTTTCTTTTACAAATTCTATGGCACTGGGGTGCCAGGAAGCGCTTTTTACGGCACTGCCGATCACAACACCATCATAGGAGGATAGTGTTTCAATATTTTGGACATGTCGAACGTTTACTCTGGCGCCTTGTTTACAAAACACATCGGCAATGCTCTGTGCAACCTCGGAAGTGCTCCCACAAAAACTTTCATAGGCCACAAGAATCTTTTTTCCTTTAGTCCCGCAACTGGATTCCACAAACTTACCCTCTTGTGCATATGCAAGGTTGGGAGAAACCATGCCAAGAGGGATTGCACCGGCTGTAATCAAACCGCCCACTGTCATGGAGCTGTTTACAACGAATTGTCTTCTGGTCATGTTTTTCATTTTTATATTTCCTTGTCGTAACAGGACTCATATTTTTTATGCGCTTCTAATCTTTCTTTAATTTTCATAGTGATTTTTGTTTTTTGATCACTATCAAGGGCATTATAAAAATGGGTGAACAAGGTTAAATTTTCTGATAGTAAAGCAGATACATTTGCCAAATGGGACTGAACATTTACAGCCATAGTCGAAAGGTCAGGGTTTTGTTTTTCAAGCTCCAGCAGAGTCTGTTTTTTGAATTCCTGCCTTGTCTGCATGCCCATTTCCATAGTTTTCTGTAGTTGGGAACGAAAATCCTCATATCGTTTCTGCTGGACTTCGGACAAATTAAGGGGTTCAAGTCCTTGATCCATGCGCCAGAGGATAAAATTAGCGATTTCTTTGTGCATAAACGGCGGCAGGCCTCTTTTTGAAAACCTGTGCCCCTGGACAGGATCAACTCCGCAGGCACCCGTGATCATCACAAAACCAAAACCGGACGTCACGATTACCAAAAGTAAAACACCGACAATCAACATTACTTTTTTCTTTTTCGTCATTTTCATTCTCCTTGATAATAAATTAACTTCACAATCCTTTTAAGGATGAATCAAAGATAATCAATAATTGTAAATCAAATTTTTCCAGCTTGTAAAAAAATGTAAATTAGTTGTAAAAGAGATTAAAAAGGATGGGGACATGACAAAGAAAATTTTGATTATTGATGATGACATTAAACTCATTGAATTACTTTCAGAGTATCTTGGGGGGAATCAGTTTGAGGTGTCCTATCTTCTTGACGGCCTTTTTGCTGTAAAAGAAATAAAACTCCAGGCACCGGATCTGATCATACTTGACTACATGATGCCGGGCAAGGATGGCCTGGAGGTTTTAAGAGATATCCGTGTTCACCATGACCTTCCCATTATCATGCTCACGGCAAAAGGTGATGAAACAGACCGGATTGTAGGACTTGAACTGGGTGCAGATGATTATCTTCCCAAACCCTTTAACCCAAGAGAACTTTTGGCCAGGATTAAAGCCATCCTCCGTCGTCACGTCTCCTCTTCTTTAGATAGCCCTAAAAATCATGACCTTGTCATTCAGGTGGGAGATCTTATATTGAATACGGCTGCCCACACCATTAAAGCAAACGGCAGCACCATTGAGCTTTCAACGACCGAGTTCAACATACTTGAAGTATTGATGAAACATCCGAACAGGATTCTCAGCCGGGACCAGATAATGACCATGGCACAGGGAAAAGATTTTATGGCTTTTGACAGAAGTATTGATATCCACATCAGCAAATTAAGATCTAAAATAGAAACAGATCCTTCTTCTCCCAAAAGAATTAAAACCATCTGGGGAACAGGCTATATGTTTGTGGAAACCCTATGAACCTCAAAAGTCTCTATATAAAACTGCTTTTATCCTTTTTAGGCGTTCTTATTATCACCGAAATCCTGATTCTTGCCTTGTTTGTCATTACAGCAGGGCGCTCTTTTCGCCATCACATTGACAAGCAATCCATTGCAAAACTTTTAATTTTTAAAGAAGTGGTCCAGGAAAAAATAAATAAAGCGCCAACCATTGCTCTGGATCAAAACAATGAAATCAAAGAATTGCTGTATACATTTTCCGATCTTTTTGATGTAAACATATGGATAACCGCACCGGATAAGACCATATTGGTAAAGACATTTTCCACCCCGGTCAATATCCCGGAAATAAAAATGAAAGATCATGATATTTTAAAAGATGGAATTAAATTGTATCATCTGTCCAGAAGGCATCTTTCATATTATGCTCAAATTCCTGTTGAGATGGATAAAAAAATTTATACGCTGCATCTTCATCTTATTAAGGACCATGTGAAAAAACCTGAGGTTGTTTTTCTTTTCGGACTCTTATGCATCGGAATGATCATTGCCATCCTTATTATACCTTTAACCAGGATCATCACCAACAGAATCAAACAACTGAACCGATCTGCCCTTGACTTTGCAGAGGGAAACTTAAGTTGCAGAACCGACATTAAAGGCCGCGATGAAATTGCAGAGCTTGGGATTTCCTTTAATTTCATGGCGGATAAGCTTGAAAAAATGATTCAGGGGAACAAGGACCTGGCTGCAAATATCTCCCATGAGCTTAGAAGTCCTCTGACCCGGATCAAAGTGTCAAAAGAATTGATTCAGGACAGGCTCGATCCAGTCAAAGATAAAGACATCAACCGATATGTGCAAAATATTGATCAGGACATTGATATCCTGGATAATTTGATTGATAAAATTTTGAAGCTGTCAAAACTGGATATTCAAGAATTTTCCCTATCTATAGAGCAATTGGACTTCAAACCGCTTTTGACAGACCTGGAAAAAAAGTATGCATCCTCGCTAAAACGAAAAAATCTTACCCTGTATAAGGATATCAACGGCCCCCTGCTTCTCAATGCTGACAAAAATATTGTTACATCAGTATTTTCCAACCTTTTTGATAATGCCGTAAAACATACAAAAGAAAACAGTTCAATCCATATCTTAGCCTTTAAACCAGCAGACGACATCTTAACTTTCAGCATAACAAACACTTACCGCAAGCTTGATCCGCAAGAATTAGAAAGGCTTTTTGAACCTTTTTACAGAATAGAAAACAACAAAAATCCCGGTTCAGGTCTGGGATTAACCATTGTTAAAAAACTGCTTAAACAATGTAATGGCAATATCATTGCGCAAAACAGCGAAAAAGGGCTCACATTTGAAGTGCGGTTTTCAAATCAAAAACTTCCATATTGATTCTTAAATTCTTTTTGTGGTAATAGAGAGGGCTGCAATTTTTAAAAAAACAGCAATTATAAGCATTTTACCTAAATTTTATATGGAAAACATACTTCATTTATGAAACATACACTGTCCTTAAAAGAACTGCTCATGCAGGTGAATCAACCCATTTTTTCACTTCAGAATGATGATGGAATTAATTTTACAACTAAAAACACTGATTATTTCATCACTGCTTTAAAGCAGGATACACCTCACCACATCAAGGCCTTTGTTCCGGCTGTCCTGCCCCAAAGCCTTGGGGATGATCGGTTTAAGAAGCGACATGCTTTAAAATATCCTTATATTGCAGGTGCCATGGCCAACGGCATTACATCTGCTGCCATGGTAAAAACCATGGCAGAAAATGGAATGCTTGGCTTTCTGGGCGCAGGCGGCCTTTCCATTAAAAAAATTGAAGAAAATATTATTGAGCTGAAAACCACTCTGAAAGACCTGCCCTTTGGGTTTAACCTGATTCACTCCCTGGGTGACCCAGCCCATGAAATGGCCACAGTTGAGCTGTATTTAAAACATGATATCACCCTTATCAGTGCTGCGGCCTTCATGCGAATGACCCCTGCCCTTGTATATTATCGAATCAAGGGGATCCATGAAAACGACAGGGGAGAAATTGTTACGCCCCATAATATCATCGCAAAGGTATCAAGAATTGAAATTGCACGGCAATTCTTCTCACCGCCGCCTGAAAAACTGGTGAATATCCTCCTGGAAAAGGGCTTGATTACTGACCAGGAGGCAAGACTGTCCCCATTTATTCCCATGGCCCAGGACCTGACGGCAGAAGCAGACTCAGGCGGACACACGGACAATCGCCCGGCTTTGACGCTATTGCCAACCATGATTGCATTAAAAAATGAATTCATGCAACAGTATCAATACAAAGAGCCTCTGTGTGTCGGACTTGCAGGAGGGATTGCAACACCGGAATCGGCAGCAGCCGCCTTTGGAATGGGAGCGGCTTATATCCTAACAGGCTCCATTAATCAATCCTGTATTGAAGCAGGGATTTGTGAAGATGTAAAAAAGATGCTGTGTCAGGCTGAACAGGCAGACGTTGCCATGGCTCCGGCAGCTGATATGTTTGAAATCGGTGCAAAAGTCCAGGTGTTAAAACGGGGAACCCTTTTTCCTGTTCGAGCGGAGAAGCTATACAAATTTTATCAATCTCACAATAGTTTTGATGAAATTGATGAAAAAGCAAAACAGGAAATCCAGGAGAAATTCTTACAAGCAACCTTTGATGATGCCTGGAATTCTACAAAAGACTTTTTCCAGAAAACCGGAAATCTTAAAGAAATAGAAAAAGCCCAAAATGATCCAAAGCATAAAATGGCCCTGGTTTTCAGATCCTATCTCGGCCTTTCGTCAAAATGGGCCATCCAGGGAATTGCCCAAAGAAAAATGGATTACCAGATCTGGTGTGGACCTGCCATTGGTGCCTTTAACCAGTGGGTGAAAGGCAGTTTTCTTGAGGCCCCTGAAAATCGCCGAGCTGCCGAAATCGCTCTAAATATCCTTTTCGGTGCCTGCATTTGTACCAGGGCCTCGATTTTAAAAATCCAGGGCATAGAACTGCCAATGGATGCAAACAGTTTTTCCCCTTTG
>JAHJLN010000128.1 GCA_018821715.1 Pseudomonadota bacterium
AGTATATGCCCTGGCTGATTTGGGAAATTGTTAAAGCAAATTTTCATCTTTTATATATCGCCTTTCACCCGCGGATGAAAGACCTTATTGATCCTCACATCATTACCTTTAAAACAAACTTAAAATCCGATATTGCCATCACAACTCTGGCCAACTCCATTACGCTGACTCCCGGGACCATTACGGTAACGGCCGACAGCGATGGTGTGTTCAGGGTTCATGCCATCGACAGGGAATCTGCTGAAGCCCTGCCGGGCACCATGTTAAAAAAGGTTGCGCAAGTTTTTGGAGAAGACTTATGATTACTTTTTTTCTAAGCGTTGCATTGGGATTACTTTTCCTGATGCTTTTTTCAATGTACAGAGCCTTGTTCGGTCCTACGGTTTTAGACCGGCTCATTGGCGTAAATGCCATTGGAAGTAAAACAGTTGTTCTCTTGTTGCTGATCGGTTTTTTGTTTGAACGTATTGATATGTTTGTCGATATAGCACTGGCCTATGGTTTTTTGAATTTTATTGCCGTGCTGGCTGCATCACGATATTTTCACAAAAGAAAAGGGTTGTACGAAGAATCCTTTATGGACTGATCATCAAATGGGAGTAACCATGAATATACTTGTTATTTTTTTATTAGTTACCGGTTTATTTTTCTTTCTGGGTGGTGCCATCGGGATTATCAGGATGCCTGATTTTTACAGCAGGCTTCATCCGGCAGGCAAACTGGATACCCTGGGAATTCTTGCCATGGTGATGGGACTTGCACTTTACAACCTGCACCATTTTTCCTTTGAATCCCTGCTGCTTTCCATAAAAATGTTTTTAATCGTATTTTTTGTGTTTCTCTCCAGTCCCACAGCAACCCATTCCATTGTTGATGCCGGAATGCGGGCAGGGTTAAGACACTGGACCAAAAAGAAACGGAAGGGTTAATCATGCACTGGCCGATTGATTTAATTGTGTTAACCTTTGTTATTTTTTGTGCAATTGCTGCCATCTCTGTCAAGGATCTGCTCGGAACAGCCATTTTATTTGGTGCCTATTCATTTATGATGTGTCTGCTCTGGGCGGTTATGGGAGCCGTTGATGTTGCTTTTACCGAAGCATCAGTTGGAGCAGGAGTCAGTACGGTTTTCTTTGTTGCAGCTGTTTTCAGGACTAGCAGGAGGACAAAAGATTGAAATTATTAGGATTTATTGTTGTTTGCCTGACAGGCGCATTATTGCTGTATGGAACAGGAGAGTTCCCAGATTGGGGTGATCCTCATTCTCCTGCATCTTTGCATCTTTCAAATTATTATATTGAAAAAGCGGTTGAAGAAACCCAGGTGCCCAACCTTGTCACGGCTGTTCTTGCTGATTATCGCGGATTTGACACCATGTTTGAAACAGCTGTTATCTTTTGTGCAGGATTGGCATGCTTTCTTTTGCTCAGGGATTTTCAAGAGAAGAAAGAACGCTTTTACCGGCACACACCCACTGGAATTATTCTTCATGTAAAAGACGCTAAAAAAACCCTTACAGTGGGAAGAGAATTTGAACATATGGATAAAGAGTGGGTTCCCTCGGATTTGATTATTAAAACGGTCTGCCGGATTTTGATCCCGTTTATCCAGATTTTCGCCCTTTATGTTGTGGCCCATGGGGATTTTTCCCCTGGCGGCGGATTCCAGGGCGGGGTTATTTTCGGTTCCAGTCTGATTCTTTTAGCCATTTCCTACGACCTGAAAACCCTTGTAAGAAGAGTTAAGGAAAAAGTTCTTGGAATTTTTGCAGCCGTCGGGGTGTTGATTTATGTCGGCATTGCCGCCATCTGCATGCCCATGGGAGGCAATTTTCTGGATTACTCGAAACTTGCGCCTTTAATCCCTGGAGATCCTCATCACATCCGGGCCTTGGGTATGCTGGGCGTTGAGATCGGTGTCGGCATCGCAGTTATGGCGGTAATGGCTATCATTTATATTAATATTGTCTCTGAAGGCAGACATGATGAAGGATTATAGGTAAGGCTATGACTGATTTGTTAGCCCTGATCGTGGCAAAATACAATTACTGGCTGTATGTCATCCTTATGATGATCGGCCTTTATGCCATGATCGCAAAAACCAATCTGATAAAGAAACTGGTTGGCATGAACATTTTTCAAACAGCCATTATCCTTTTTTATGTTTCTATAGGATACAAGACAAATGCCACCATACCCATTATTAAAAATGCCCATGATGCCCACGGGGCAGTCATCCATGCGGCTGATTATATTAACCCTCTGCCCCATGTTCTCATGCTGACGGCCATTGTTGTCTCTGTTGCAACCTTTGGTGTTGCCATGGCATTGGCTGTCAGAATATACCAGCGGTATCAGACCCTGGAAGAAGATGAACTCAGGATGCGCTTATCGGAAGAATAAATTATGGATAATTACCCAGCACTCATTGTTGTTACACCGCTTTTAGCCGCTCTTTTTGCCGGGCTTGCAGCCTGGATCGAAGAACGGTTATCCTACCCAATTGCCTTGTTTGGTCTTGCTGTTTCAGTGTTTTCAGCATTTAAAGTGCTGATGCAGGTTATCGATTCGGGAACCATCCATTACAGGCTGGCCGGCTGGGCACCTCCCATGGGAATTGAATACAGAATTGATCTGTTAAATGCCATGGTACTCCTGCTTATATCCAGTATTGCCTTTTTAAATCTGGTGGCAAGCTTTAAAAGCGTTGACCAGGAGACAAACGACAGGGCCGGTTCATTTTTTACCATTTATCTCTTGTTTGTGACAGGGCTTCTAGGCGTCACTGCCACAGGTGATTTGTTCAACCTTTACGTCCTCATTGAAATCACTTCATTGACCAGTTATGCCATGGTGGCTCTTGGAGACAGGGACAGGGGGCCTATAGCCAGCCTGAACTATGTTTTTATCGGCGTTATCGGTGCCAGTTTCTATCTTCTGGGAGTCGGTTATCTGTATATGCAGACCGGTTCTTTGAACATGGTGGACGTGGCCAATATTCTGCAGGGACATCAAGGTTCCAGCACTGTTCTGGTCGCATTTATCTTATGCATGATCGGCATCTGGATAAAAATGGCACTTTTTCCCATGCATGTCTGGCTGCCCAATGCCTACTCATATTCACCGGTTGCATTTTCAAGAGTTGTTGCCCCTTTGATGACCAAAGTCATGGTCTATGTGATGATTCGGTTGATGATCACGGTATTTGGATTTGATTATATTTTTGTTACACTGCATCTGTCAGAAGCAGTTGTATGGCTATCTACCATCGCTATCCTCGCCGGTGGAGTTATGGCACTGGCCCAGAAAAACCTGAAGAAAATGCTGACCTATATCATTGTCTGTGAAATCGGATACATGGTCGGTGGGGCCTGGATGGGGAACCAGCTTGGCATGACCGGTGCCATTTTGCACATCTTAAATGATGCCTTGATGACCTTTGCCCTTTTCCTTGCAGTAGGGAATATGGTTTATAAGATTAATAAAGTTGATTTGATTGATTTAAAGGGATTGTTCGGGAAAATGCCCTGGACCATGGCAGGATTTGTACTGGCTGCATTCAGTATCATTGGCGTGCCGCCAACCTGTGGATTTTTCAGTAAATGGTATTTGATCCTGGGCGCATTGGAAAAAGGCGCTTACCATTTTGCCGTTGCCCTTATTATTTCCAGCCTGATCTGTGCCGTTCTGTTCTTTAAGGTGTTTGAAATCTGTTTTTTTGAACCCATGTCTCATGGCCATGGGGAGTCTCATGGTCCTGTCGCAATTGAGGAAGCACCGGTTTCAATGCTGATTATATCCGGACTTGTCAGTCTTTCTCTTATTATTGTGGGGCTGTACTCTGGAACTATTGTAAATACGGTCATTCTTCCTTTCCTGAAGTGAAGATGAACAAGATTATAATAAAAAGGTAAACCAATAAATGGAAACCATTATCTCAATCAAACCTCTTTTAGCAGTTTTAGTGTCTCTTTTTGTCATTCCGGTGCTGATCTCATCTTCCGGCAAACCCAATGTTAGAGAATCATGGATTTTTGTTGCAGGAACCATTAAACTTATCCTTGTCCTTTCCATGCTTCCTGTCATCCTTGAGGGTAAACAGATTGCCCTGACCTTGTTTGAAATTGCTCCTGGTGCCGCTATTGCCTTTAGGGTGGATGGACTTGGAATGTTGTTTGCCATTGTGGCCGCAAGCCTTTATATTGTTACCTCTGTGTACTCCATAGGATATATGAGAGGGCTTAATGAACATGGCCAGACAAGATTTGTTTCTTTCTTTGCCCTGGCGATTTCTGCTACCATCGGAGCGGCTTTTTCCGCTAATTTATTGACCCTTTACCTTTTTTATGAAATTTTATCTCTGGCTACATATCCGCTGGTTGCCCATCACCAGGATGAAAAGTCAAGAGCTTCAGGCCGAAGATACTTAACCTTTATTTTAGGTACCTCAATCGGTCTTGTATTGCCTGCCATGATGTATTGTTATCATGTGACCGGAACTCTGGAATTTTCCACTGCCGGTATTTTTGCCGGACAATTGTCAAAGCCTGCAGCAACCGTATTGCTTTTGATGTTTGTATTCGGATTTGCAAAGGCTGGAATAATGCCGTTTCACTCATGGCTTCCGGCGGCAATGGTTGCCCCGACACCGGTCAGTGCACTGTTACATGCAGTGGCGGTTGTCAAGGTCGGTGTTTTTTCCATTGTCAGGGTGATGACCGGAATTTTTGGTGTTGAACTTTTGTCAACCTATAACCTCGGGGTGATGGTCATGACCATTGCATCCGTCACCATTCTTGTGGGATCCTGCATTGCGCTTTCCCAGGATGAATTAAAAAGACGACTTGCCTATTCCACCATCAGCCAGTTATCCTATATTATTTTTGGCGTGGCGCTTTTGTCTCCCCAGGGTCTTTTGGGCGGGGTCATCCACATTGCCATGCACGCCTTTGGAAAGATCACCCTGTTTTTTTGTGCCGGCGCCATTTATGTGGCCACTGGGAAAAAATACATCAGTCAGATGAGCGGTCTGGGTAAAAAAATGCCCTTTACCTTTGCAGCATTTTTTATCGGTGCACTGGGGGTTATCGGCTTACCGCCAACCGGCGGGTTCTACAGCAAATGGAACCTGATTTTAGGAACCCTTGAAGCCCAGCAGACCATCTTCATGATTGTCCTTTTGGTATCATCATTTCTTAATGCCTTCTATTTTTTACCTATTGTATACAAAGGTTTTTTCGGTAAAAGCGAAGATGAGGAGGGAGACACTCCTGTGAAAATCAAGGAAGCAAATCTATGTCTTGTCATTCCTTTGGTTATAACAGCAATTATTTCAATCGTTTTATTCTTTTACCCAACGGTTTTTGTCAACCTGATAAAAGTCGGTTTGGCCCTGTAATTAAATCAAGGAATAAAATCAAGGAATCATTTATATGGGAATAAAAAAGAAAAAATTTAATGGTGAAGAATTTGAAGCACTGGATCATGACGAAGTCCCTGGATTCAGAACGGCATTTCACATTATTATCAGTGTTGCAGTGATATATTTTATTTATATTTTCTCACATGTGTCACACTGATTGCCAGTTAAGGAAACGCAATGAAAAAAGAATTAACCATTTTTGATAACCCTAAAAATGACAAGCGGCTTCGCATGGGATTTTTTGTGGCCCTTGTCCTGGTTTTGATTGCTGAAAGCTTTGTTCAAATGCATGGCGAATTTTCAGTGGAGCATTTTTACGGATTTTATGCTGTTTACGGGTTTATCTCTTATGTTCTATTGATATTTGTTGCCAAGGTTTTAAGAAAAATCATCATGCGCAAAGAGGATTATTATGATCACTAACATGCTCCCCCCTGCATTTGTCTTTGTATTAGGTGCTGTTCTGATTCCTTTTTTAAGGGGTAAGGCAAAAGCTGTCTACATGCTGGCTTTACCGGTTGTGGTATTTATCACGCTGTTAAACCTTTCTCTGGGTAACACCTGGATCGTGGAATTCTGGGGTTATGAGCTGATAATGGGGCGTGTGGACAAGCTGTCACTGATTTTTGCCTATGTCTTTACCATTATGGCTTTTCTGGGTATCTTATTTGCCTTGCAGGTAAAGGACAATCTCCAGCATGTGTCCGGACTTGTTTATGCCGGTTCAACCCTGGGCGTGGTTCTGGCTGGAGATTTTTTGTCCCTTTACCTTTTCTGGGAAATCATGGCCGTCAGTTCCACGTTTCTGATCATCGCATCCAGAACCAAGGAATCGCGGGAAGCCGGATTCAGGTATATACTGGTTCATTTGGTCGGCGGTCTTTTTCTTTTGGCCGGAATTGTTCTCTATGTTCAGAAAACAGGAACCATCGCCTTTGATTATATCGGACTTACCGGGATTGAATCCTACCTGATTTTTATTGGTATTGCATTGAATGCCGCAGCTATTCCCCTTCATGCCTGGCTGCCCGATGCCTACCCCATGGGAACCCCGACAAGTACGGTGTTTTTAAGTGCCTTTACCACTAAATCTGCCGTTTATCTGTTGATCAGAACATTTCCCGGGGCAGATATTCTTATTGTTATCGGCGGCTTGATGGTTTCTTTGCCCATATTTTATGCTGTTCTTGAAAATGATATCCGAAGGGTTTTGTCCTATAGTCTGATGAATCAGGTCGGATTCATGCTGGTAGGCATTGGTATCGGAACCGAACTTGCCCTGAATGGTGCGGTTGCCCATGCATTCTGTCATATTATTTATAAGGCGCTTCTCTTTATGGCTGCAGGTTCTGTCCTCCAGATGACAGGGAAAATAAAATGTACTGAAATCGGCGGACTTTATAAGACCATGCCGTTAACCTGCCTGTTTTGTCTGATTGGCGCAGCCTCTATTTCCGCTTTTCCATTTTTCTCGGGATTTGTTTCCAAATCCATGATCATCAGTGCATCTGCCCATGAAAAATTATTTTTAATCTGGCTGGTATTACAATTTGCTTCTACCGGTGTTGTGGATCACGCGGGAATCAAGGTGCCGTTCTTTACCTTTTTCGGCCATGATTCAGGTATCCGGGCCAAGGAACCTCCATTAAACATGCTGCTTGCCATGGGAATTGCAGCAGCTTTGTGTATCGGGTTAGGCGTATTTTTTCAACCCCTGTACAATATGCTTCCATTTCCGGTTCATTATCAACCGTATACCGGGGCTCATGTTGTCGGTCAGTTGCAGTTGCTTATGTTTGGCGCACTGGCGTTTACGCTGCTGATTTTATCCGGTTACTATGTTCAAGAGGTCAGGAGTAAAAATATTGATGCGGACTGGACCTATAGAAAGCTTGGACGGTTTGCATACAAAATTCTCGACAAGGGGTTGAACTCATTAAACCTTATATCCGAAGGTGTTTTAATGGGATTTGTCAAAGGCATTGTATCTTTTTTTAAAAATGCTGCCCTAACCATTGCCTTGTTTGTTTCGGTGAATATCTGGTTGCTTCTCGGATACAGGGGAAAACGCCTGGAAATGAAGAAAAACAGACTTTACAATGACATTCTTGA
>JAHJLN010000129.1 GCA_018821715.1 Pseudomonadota bacterium
TACTTTTTCGTCATGGATGTGAAACTCCCGGAGGTTTTCAAGGATTTATCTTTTTATTGAATAGTCTTCATACTCTATGCTATATGAGCTGTCAAGCCGATGATAAATCTTCAAGGAGCAATTTTAATGAAAAAAAAAATCAGTATTATCGGGGTCCCCATGGATTTCGGACAGCAGCTTCGCGGGGTTGACATGGGACCTGCGGCTGTCAGGTATACAGGATTGATTTCAAGACTCAGAGCCCTGGGACATGAAGTTGTGGATACAGGAGATATCCGTATCCCTATCCGGGATAGTGAAGCCTGTATTAAAAAAGCAGATTCCAGTATCAATGAGGATAAATTTTTAAAAGAGATCACCCAGATTTGTGAATCCATCTATACGGTTGGAAAAGAGGTTGTAAAAAAAGGACATTTCCCGTTATTCATTGGTGGCGATCACTCCATAGCCGTTGGAACGGTTGCCGCTGTCACAAAGGACAACGATCCCATAGGGCTGATATGGATCGATGCCCATGGAGATTTTAATACGCCGGATACGTCACCTTCCGGGAATATTCACGGGATGCCGCTGGCTGCGCTTATTGGGGAGGGCCATGAATCTCTGGTCAATGTCGGAAGACCGGGTAAAAAAATTCTACCTGAAAATGTGGTGCTGATCGGTCAAAGGGATCTGGATGCAAGCGAGAAAAAAAGACTTAAAAAATCAGGCGTTACCATATTTACCATGCGGGATATTGATGAACAGGGCATCAGTTCGGTTGCCAATAAAGCGCTCATGAAATTTATCCATTTAAAGCGGATCCATCTGACCGTGGACATGGACGCCCTTGATCCTGTTGAAGCTCCGGGTGTGGGAACGCCTGTTCCAGGAGGAATTTCCTATCGCGAAGCCCATTTGTTAATGGAAATCCTTGCAGACTCAGGTAAAATCACTTCCATGGATCTGGTTGAAATTAATCCCATTCTTGATGTGGCCAATAAAACAGCCGAGCTGGCCGTTGAATTGACACTGTCTGCGTTAGGAAAGAGCATTTTGTGAGCCTGGCCGATTATATCCAGTCCCTTAAAAACTATAAAGGACTGGCCGGGGATATTGTCTGTCATAAAACCATAGCTTCCAAAGCCCCTGTTTTTGCTTCAGCAGATCCTGAGCTGAAAAATAATCTGAGTTTCATATTGAAAGCTCTGGGCCTCAAACCGGGCCACTGGTTTTTCAGATAAGATCAGCGTTTACAGGGCAGGCTTTTTGCCAGAGGAAAGATGATCCATTGAAACGCAGCTTTCCACAGGAGAACTTCTGGCTGTGGTATTCACCAGCGCTCTGGAGCTGGGGATCGATATCGGCAATCTGGATATCTGCATCTTGGTCGGATATCCCGGAACCATCCTGTCCACCTAGTAGCGGGCAGGCCGCGTTGGCAGGGACGGCAAGGATTCGGCCCTTATAGTTCATTATTTTTATATGTATGACCATAATATTATTCTTTAAACGTTCCTTCTTATTCAATGAGAAAAATTAGAAAAAAGACATTGACAAAAAAATAATTATTAATATAAATTAAATCTCATTTCAGGGTTATCTTTTAAGAAACTAAAATTATGGAAAATCCAGTATCTATAGATCAAAATCAATACTTGAAATTTTTAGATGCTGTGAAAGATCGCATCCAAAATAGCCACATCCGTATTGCTAAGTCTGTTAACAAAAAGCTTATTCAACTTTATTGGTGGATTGGCCAACAAATAGTTGAAAAACAAGAGGTCCTCGGATGGGGTAAATCTGTTGTTGAACAGTTATCGAAAGATTTACAGAAAAATTTTCCAAGGCGCTCGGGATTGTCAGTGCAAAACCGTTGGTATGTGCGGCAGTTCTATCTTGGATATAAAAAGAATACAAATCTCCAACAACTTGTTGGAGAAATACCCTGGGGACAAAACCTTGCAATTCTGTCCAAGGTTAAAGACTCAGAAGCAAAGCGATATTATATTGAATCGACCATTTCCATGCGTTGGAGTCGAAATGTCCTAATTCATCAAATTCAATCCAAGACCTATGAAAGGCATTATTTGCCAAACAAACAGCACGATTTTCAGCAGGCCCTTCCCGAACATTTGGCGGAACAGGCCATGAAAGATGTGTATATACTTGATATACTGGGTGTTGCTGAGCCCATATTAGAAGTTCAGCTTGAATCTCGAATGGTAAAAAAAATCAAAGAAGTGCTGTTGGTATTGGGCTATGGTTTTGCATTTATCAGTAATCAATATCGAATTATGGCCAATAATAAGGAATATTTCATTGATTTGTTGTTTTACAATAGACGTCTCCATTCTCTAATGGCTATAGAACTATAACCTGGCCGGTTCAAACCAGAGTATGCCGGGAAAATGAATTTTTATCTTAACTTATTAGATGATTTTGTTCGAGAAAAAGAATAGAATCCTTCAATCGGGATTATCCTTTGTTCTGGACGGGATTGTTTTGAAGTTGAATATACACTGCATGGTATTGATAAGCCGGTTGGAATATCAGAATATCGTTTAACAAGAGAGTTGCCAGCTGAGTTAAAAAATAAACTTCCTGAAGACAAACAGCTGGAAGATGAGATCCATAAGGGAATGAGTGCTTTCAATAAAGCCATAAAATAGAAGCCGTTTAAATACATTTTATGAAAACAAACAATGCGCATAAGTTAAAAACAATTGGATATCTCAGAGTATTCACTTTTGATCAGGATATTGAAAAAAATAAGGCCGATATTTTAAAATTAGCAACTGATAAAGAGTTGGGAAAGGTCCTTTTCATTGAAGAAAAAGTCTCAGGTAGAGTTTCCTGGAAAAAAAGAAAAATTGCTGGAATTCTGGAAACGCTAAAAGAGGGGGACAATATTGTGGTTAGTGAACTTTCACGACTAGGCCGCAGCATGCTTGAATGCATGGAAATGCTA
>JAHJLN010000130.1 GCA_018821715.1 Pseudomonadota bacterium
CAATTCCTCAATTGCGCAGATACCCGGCGCATAATTGGATATAAAGTTCTTGCTTCTCATATCCATCACAAAAGCCAGACCCTTTATTTCCGGGTTCTCTTTTAACGGCAGATCCAGAAATTTCGGCAAAAGCTCTATGGGCATATTGTCGACACAGTAAAAGGATGCATCTTCAAATGCCTGAATGGTTGTTGTTTTCCCTGATCCGGAAAGACCGGTTATGATATAAACCTTTTGCATATTACTTACGTGTGACCTTTAAGGTTAAAAGTCTTCATCCTGTTCCATGATGATATCATAAATCTCATCAACAGATGTTGCGGTTAATAATGCTTGTTTAAAATGATCCATTTTCAAGAGTTTGGAAATTTGGGCTAAAACTTTAAGATGTCCACCAGTAGAGTTTTCCGAGGTCAGTAATAAAAAAAATATATGAACCGGCTTATTGTCAAGGGAATCATATTCAACCCCCTCCCGGCTGAGTCCGAAACCGACAATAATAGATCCCACCATGTTAAGTTTTCCATGGGGAATGGCTATTCCGCCACCAATACCGGTACTGCCCAACTGCTCTCTTTCCATTAGAACCGTAGCGATTTCTTTTGCCGAGGCTTTTGTTGTCTTGGAAACGGCAAGGGCAAGTTCATCGATTGCCCCTTTTTTGTCACGGGCCGCAAGGCTTGCAATAATTGAATTTTTATTAAGAAGCTGGCTGATTTTCATTTAATGAATTATCCTCTTGGCTGGATTAATCCCAGTTTACCACTGTTGTGTTTGTATAGGACATTGAGTTGCTCTGTCCGGGCATTGTTAAAAACAAAAAAAGATTGTCTGCCCGAATCCAATTCAATTACCGCATCTTCAATATCCATGGGTTTATAGTCAATTGTTTCAATAATGATCCGGTCTGTTGCAGGATGATCTAAAGAGTCGTTTGAATAATAAAATTCAGCTGATTCATCCTTAATACTCTGTTTATTTCCAGACATATGTCGTTTTATTTTTTCTTTGTACTTATTAATTTGGGATTTCACTTTATCCATAAGCGTATCAATGGACGAATACATACTTTCGGAATCTTCCTTGGCATGGATTCTTAATCTGTCGCAATTAAGTGTGATTTCAGCTATATGTCTGAATTTTTCAACAGACAGCACAATGTATGCTTCAGCCGGACTGTCCAGCATTTTATCAAATCGATCCAGTTTTTTTTGAACGTAGGATTTTAAGGAATCAGAAGTGTCGATTTTTTTAAAGGTAATGGTTGTTTGCATAAAAACCCCCTTAAAGCTGTTTGCGTTTATTAGACGGAAGTATATTGAGTACTTTCCTGTATTTTGCGACGGTTCTTCTGGCAATCTGCAAATTTGCGCCCTGAAGAATGCTGGCTATTTTTTCATCACTCAAGGGATTTTCAGGGTCTTCATTGTCGATCAGCAGTCTTATTTTTTCCTTTACACTTGCCGATGCCATGGAATCACCACCGGTTCGTTCAATGGATGAGTTGAAAAAGTATTTTAACTCAAAAAGCCCCTGGGGGGTATAGGCATATTTGTTGGTTGTCACACGACTGATCGTGGATTCATGCATCTCAATATCTTCTGCAATATCCTTTAAAATCAGTGGTTTCAGGTAGGCAATTCCTTTTTCAAAAAATTCTTTCTGGAATTTAAGAATACTTTCCATGACAAGATAAATTGTTTTCTGGCGCTGGTGAATACTCTTTATGAGCCAGGACGCGGATTGCATTTTTTCATTGAGGTAATTTTTTGCCTCCTTTGATATCTTACGGCCATTGGCAATGGCATTTTTATAAAACAGGTTGATTCTAAGCTTGGGCAGCCCGTCATCATTCATTACAATTTTAAAATCATCCCCATTTTTATACACATATATATCAGGTGTAATATAGGCAGGTTCATCAGTGGAAAATTTGCGACCGGGTTTGGGTTCAAGATATTGAAGAATTTTTACGGCTGCTCTTACATCATCTGGTGAAATTTTTAATGCCTTTGCAATTTTTTTGGTGTTTCTGTTTTCAAGGTTTTTTAAATGGTATTTTATGATTTGGATGATAATGGGATTATCAATGCCAAGTTGCTGAACCTGAATTAAAAGCGTTTCTTGAAGGTTTCTGGCACAAACGCCGGGTGGATCAAAGGTCTGAAGGACCAAAAGAACTTTTTCAACCAGTTCGATGGATGATCCGCAAGTTTTGGCAATCTCTTCAATATCACTGCAGAGATACCCATCCCGGTTCAGGTTGCCGATAATAATGTCTCCGATATTTTCTTCTTCATCGGTCAAGCCATACAGCATCAACTGCCACTGAAGATGGTCTTCAAGTGTCTTTTTTTCAGACGTAAATGCTTCATAATTGGGTGCTTGAATACTTTCCGATTCCGTGTGGACCCTGCCCGTGGAATTGTATTCATTAATATAATTTTCCCAGTCTGTGTCAGATCTTACTTTTTCTTCAATAGTGACTTCTTTGGTGGATGCATCTTTTTCAGGAGCAGCAATTTCACTTTCCAGGGCTGTTATGGTCTGGTCGGACAGATCTTCTGTCCCAGCCTCTTCCAGTGCAGGGTTTTGCTCCATTTCCTGTTGAATCATCTCGGCAAGTTCAAGGCGAGACAGCTGGAGCAGTTTGATGGCCTGTTGAAGCTGAGGCGTCATGACAAGCTGCTGTGTTAAAATTAGGCTTTGTTGTAATCCAAGTTCCATATTAGAGTTTAAAATTCTCTCCCAGATAGATTTTTTTTGCTATTTTGCTTGAAATGATTTTATCAGGATTTCCTGATTCAATAACCTTTCCCTGACTCATAATATAAGCGTCATCACAAACCCCTAGGGTCTCTCGTACATTATGATCTGATATTAAAACGCCGATTCCCTTTTTAGTCAACTGATAAATTATTTGCTGGATATCAATAACAGCTAAAGGATCAATGCCGGCAAAGGGTTCATCTAAAAGAATAAATAAGGGATCAGTAGCAAGGACTCTTGAAATTTCAAGTCTGCGTCGCTCTCCTCCTGAAAGAGAGTTGGCTTTTTGATCGGCAAGATTTTGAATGCCAAGCTCTTTCATGAGGCCCATGGCTTTTTGTTCGATATCAAACCCATTTTGGGGTAAAACTTCAAGTATGGCAGTGATATTTTGTTTTACCGTCAGCTTTTTAAAAATACTGGATTCCTGGGGGAGGTAGCCAATGCCTTTTTGTGCCCGGATATACATGGGGTATTCAGTGATATCATCCTTGTCAATCAGGACCCTGCCGCCGTCCGGCTTAATCAACCCCACGCACATATAAAAAGAGGTTGTTTTGCCCGCTCCGTTGGGCCCTAAAAGACCGGTTACCCGGCCTTGTTTTACGGTAAGGCTGACATTATCTACAACTTTTTTTGCATCATAGATTTTTACAAGATTTTTAAGTGCAAGTTGTGTCATTATTGTTTTTCAGTGATCTTGTCTTCAGGATTAAAAAGCGCTTCAACTCTTTTTGTACCGTCACTTTCCACGATTACCTTATCCTGAATTCTATACCAGGTGATCTTTTTACCGGTTACAAAGTTTGAGCCGGTCATAAGCTTTGGAGACTTGCCGGTTAGAACCACTGTCTCGTCCTGAGTTGTATAGACGGCCTTGTCGGCAAATCCTTTTCGTTCTCCAGCCGTATATTCGACATTTCCAGTGGCAATAATTTTTTTAACATTATTTTGAGGCTCTGGTTTTGTCTCTTTATTTTGAGTTGCAGCTTTTTTACTTTTTTTATCATCATTAAAATAAATTTCAACGGAATCTGCAAGCAAGATTGAATCATCCCTTGTCGCTTTGACATTTCCGATAAACTGGACCATTGATGTGTCTTTTTGTGCAATCATCTTATCGGATACAACATGAAGGGGCGATTCATTGGACTTATTTTGGGTCTCAGACAACACAGACGGTATTTGCCAGACAAGTGCCGAACAAACAAGAAAAAAAACAAGCACTGGTTTATTGAATATTAAACTTTTCACTGAACGTTCCTCTAACATGCCCCTTTAAGATTGTCATATTATCATTCAACTGAGTTGTCATTGAATCCGCATCAATTACAGAATCTTCCTTTTCAAGCTTCACATGCATATCAGAGTATATTATATGTTCTTTTTTTTTATAATGCAACTTATCAGTTTTCAGGACAGAAGTTTCATAGGTTACAACAACATTGTCTGAAAATGTCATGTCATGGGTCTTTGTATTCAAAAAACCTTTTTTTGATGTCAAGCAGACCTTTTTATTATTTTTTGTGAAAAAAACAACTGAAACATCAATGAGTATTGCCTTGTCTTCACCTTTTAAGAGGGTGGCGGAAGCGGCTTTCAACTCCCATTCCTTTATACCGTTTTTTTTTGAAATCTGTTGTAAAACATTCAATTTCAAAGCCGCTTTGGTGTCTATTTTGATATCAGTGAGTTGCAAAGGTTTGGACAAGAATTTGTCAAAGTAAAAAAAGCCGCAGATAATGATGATGATGACGATTAATAAACCGATCAAGGGGGTTGTCAGTTTTTGTTTTAACGGCTTTTTCATGACAGGTATTTATCCAGGATGGCATCCCATAAGCCTTTTGCTTTTAAAATACTGTCACAGATTTCTCTGACCGCACCCTGACCGCCTTTTTGGCTTGTGATAATGTCTGAATGGTCTTTAACCTCCCGGCAGGCATCTGAGACACAAAAAGAAACACCAACCCGTTTCATGGCAGGAAGATCAATCAGGTCATCACCCACAAACGCAATTTTATCTACGGTTATGCCGGTCTGGGCAGTGATCGTGTCAAGGGTTTTTGATTTGTCCTTGATATTGTCAAACAATAAGGTGATACCAAGGTTTTTACACCGATATTCCAAGGCCTTGGATTTGCGACCCGTGATGATACCGACACCAATTCCTGAATCCATTAAAAGTCGCAATCCAAATCCATCCTTTGAATTAAAGCGCTTTATCTGTTCTCCTGAATCTGAATAAATGATGCTGCCGTCGGTTAATACACCATCCACATCCAGTAACAAAAGCTCAATTTTGGCAAGCTTGGTTTTCATATCTTTTATCCCACTGCTTTTTTTATAGCCAGAAGGGTGAATAAAAGATCTTGTATCTGGCTTAATGGCAAAGAATTGGGTCCGTCACACAGGGCTTTTTCAGGTTGGGGATGGGTTTCAATAAACAATCCGTCAGCTCCGGCAGCAATGGCAGCCTTTGACAATGTAGGTACAAACTGTCTTTCTCCGGCTGAGGAATCAATGGCGCCGCCCGGCAGTTGGACACTGTGGGTTGCATCAAAAACAACGGGTACCCCCAGCTTTTTAATAATCGGTATGGACCGGAAGTCTACCACAAGATTGTGATATCCAAAGCAAGACCCTCTTTCGGTAATACAGATATCTGTATTACTCGATTCCTTTGCTTTGTTGAGAATATTGCTGCATTCCAAAGGTGCTAAAAACTGTCCTTTTTTTATGTTAACCGGTTTACCGGTACGGCAGGCAGCCAAAATTAAATCCGTCTGTCTGCACAAGAATGCAGGGATCTGTATGATATCCAGAACTTTTGCAGCTTGTTCTGCCTGCCCGGGCAGGTGAATGTCTGAAATTACTAAAATATCCAGTTCTTTTTTAATGGCGTCAAGGATACGCAATCCCTCATCAAATCCAGGTCCCCTGAAAGAATGAATGGATGTCCGGTTTGCTTTGTCAAAGGACGCTTTAAAAATAAAGGGGATATCAAGCAGACCCGTTACTTTTTTTAAATGATCTGCAATCAGGTAAGTGGTCTTATAATTTTCGATAACACAAGGGCCTGCCATTAGAAAAAATCTGGGGTCAGGTCCTTTGATCAAATTATAAAAAAAATTATCCATAAATGAGTCCTAAATAAAAGGTTTTGAGGCCAAATTATATTTTGGAACCTCAAATGTCAAGAATGGAAAATTGCTTGATAAGTTGAGCCATAGCTGCTATTTTAC
>JAHJLN010000131.1 GCA_018821715.1 Pseudomonadota bacterium
ACGATGATGCCTTTTTTTAATAACAGCTTTTTAATGAATAGAATATTCAACCATACCATTGTCAGATATGAATTGAAAAATATTCCAGGAAAAGCAATTACAAATATTGAACTTGCTTTTTCAAGCATTTGACGGTCAATGTTCATTTCCGGATAAAGCTGAGCAGATTCTGAAAAAAGTTGTGATGTCAAGGCATGATACCTGGAAATATAATTTGAAATTAAGTGTTCAATTCCTTGGGCTTGAGTTGAAGAATAAATAAGTAAAACAGTCATACATGTTCCACAAATCGCAAAACATGTGTAGAGCATAATTTTTTCTATACTCAAATGTTTTTCTATAAATTCGCCAAGAAAAAAACCTGTCATCAATAAAGAACCAAAATAAAGTATATTAAAGGCAAAGTTTCGGGTAAATAGAATCAGCACTGCCAGGCTGACACCCATGATAATACCGCCACCGTTTCTTCCGGTCTTAAGCCTGTAAAACAGAACAGGCAAAGGAAGAAAAATCCAGGCAAAAATACCGATCACCGGTATGATATACATGGTGACAATGATCAGCATACATAGAAAGATACCCGTTAGAATATCCTTAATTGCTGCTGGTTGCATGAGCGTACCCGTCACTTTTGTTATTCCCTGTTAATTTTAATACATGGGTTTGCCAACAAACGGCAACAGTGCTATCTGGCGAGACTGCTTGATTGCTACCGTCAGATGACGTTGATGTTTGGCACAGGTACCTGTGATTCTTCTAGGAATTATTTTTCCGCGTTCTGTAATGAATTGTCTGAGTGCTTTCGGCGTTTTATAGTTTATTTCAAGCTCGTTGTCCACACAGAATCTGCATATTTTTTTGCGTTGAAAAAATTTATTTTTACCGCCGCCACTGCCGCCACTGCCGCCACTGCCGCCACTGCCGCGTTGGGTTTTTTGGTTATTATACATTGTCATTATCCTCCAATCTTAATCATTTAGTTTCTTCTTCGGTTTCATCAACTTTTTCATCATCCTCAAAAGTTTCTTCTGTGTCAGCCGTTTCATCAACAGGACCTTCTTCTGCTGTCTCTGCCGGTTTTAGTAGATCTTTTGCGTCCTGGATTTCTTTTTCAAGTTGTTCTACCGTCACATTATCAGAAAGAAGGATTGTCATGAATTTCATCACATCATCACTCAGCCTGAAATTTCTCTCAAGCTCTTTTACAAGATCGCCGGTTCCGCCATATGTGGCACAGACATAATGACCCCGCAATTTTTTCTTGATTTCATAGGAAAGTTTTTTATTTCCCCAGTCATCAAAATTTACAAGAATACCATCTTCTTTGGCAATGATATTTCTGACTTTATCAAACAGGTCTGCACGAGTTTGATCCTGAAGATCAGGGTCAGAAATAAAAACAGTTTCATATTTCCTCATTTTTTCTCCTTACGGATATAAAGCCCTGACAATAAGTCAGAGCAAGGATTGATACTAAAACAACACCTGCCTGTCAGGTATTGTACAAAAACTATTCTATATATCATTAGAATCCTTTTGGGTCAATATCTATCTTGATGGGACATATGGGAAGTTTACTGCAAAGAAAGTGTCAATGTTATAAAACAGCAGATAAATTATTACACTGTTGATATTTTCAAAAAATGAAACAAGAAAAGAAAATCTATTGACCAAACTTATCCTGATTTTCTTGCTATTTACCTTTGATTATGGCATCTATTAAGATTCTAATAAAGAATTTGGTAATTCAATATAGATATAAAGATTTCACAAGGAGTAGGTGCAATGGAGGAGCGGTATCATCCGGAATTGGTAGAACCTAAATGGCAGGCATTCTGGAAAAAAAATCATTTGTTTAAGGTCACGCAAGACCCCACCAAAGAAAAATATTATCTATTAGAAATGTTTCCTTACCCTTCCGGTAAAATACATATCGGTCATGTGCGTAACTATACTATTGGCGATGTGGTTGTCAGATACAAGCGGATGAAAGGGTTTAATGTCCTTCACCCCATGGGGTGGGATGCATTTGGCATGCCGGCTGAAAATGCAGCCATTGATAATAACACCCATCCGGCAGCCTGGACATATGACAATATCCGGGCGATGCGGGAACAGCTTAAAAAGATGGGATTTTCATATGACTGGGACCGTGAAATTGCCACCTGTCGGCCGGAATATTATAAATGGGAGCAATGGCTTTTCCTTAAGATGTTGGAAAAAGGAATGGCCTATCGAAAAGAATCCTATGTAAATTGGTGTGAAAAATGCCAGACAGTTCTTGCCAATGAGCAGGTTGAACAGGATAAATGCTGGAGATGCTCTCAAACGGTTCAACAAAAAAAGCTGTGGCAATGGTTTTTTAAAATTACCGACTATGCTCAGGATCTTCTTATCCATTGCGATAAGCTGCCTGGATGGCCCGATAAAGTTACCGTGATGCAGAAAAACTGGATCGGCAGAAGTGTCGGATCTCTTTTAAAATTTAAAATTGATGGACAAAATGATGATATTGAGGTGTTTACAACAAGACCGGATACGGTTTATGGTGCAACCTTCATGTGCCTTGCCCCTGAGCATCCGCTGGTTGAAAGCCTTTCAATGGGAACCCAAAAAGAAGAGGACGTAGCAGCCTTTGTTCAAAAAGTGTCAAATCAGGAAAGATCTGCCGAAGGTTTGGAAAAATATGAAAAAGAAGGCGTCTTCACAGGTGCATATTGCATTAATCCTGCAACCGGTAAGAAGATTCCTGTTTATACAGCCAATTTTGTTTTAATGGAATATGGAACCGGTGCCATCATGTCCGTACCAGCCGGTGATCAGCGGGATTTTGATTTTGCGCGCAAATATGGACTCGATATCAAGGTGGTCGTTCAACCCCAGGGAGAGAATTTTGATGGGAAGACCATGCGAGAAGCTTTCACTGGTGATGGGGTGATGGTCAATTCCGGTGAATTCAATGGACTGGACAACAAAAAAGCCATGGATGTCATGACAGACTGGCTGGAAAATATGGGCAGGGGAAAGAAAACAGTTTCCTATAGACTAAGAGACTGGGGAATTTCCAGACAACGGTTTTGGGGGGCACCGATCCCTGTGATTCATTGCCCGGATTGCGGGGTTGTTCCCGTGCCTGAAGCAGATCTTCCCATCCGGCTTCCTGAAGATGCAAATCTACTTGAAAAAGGAGGCTCTCCTCTGCCGACCCTTGATTTTTTTGCTAAAGCCACATGTCCTGGATGTGGCAGACAGGATGCTAAACGAGATACCGACACCATGGATACTTTTGTAGAGTCTTCCTGGTATTATTTAAGGTATTGCTCACCACGATATGACAGGGGCATGTTTGATCCTGAAGCCGTAAAATACTGGGCGCCCGTAGACCAGTACATTGGTGGCGTGGAACACGCGGTACTTCACCTATTGTATTCACGGTATTTTATGCGGGTGATGCATACTCTTGGAATGATCGATTTTAAAGAACCGTTCACAAGACTTCTCACCCAGGGTATGGTTTGCAAAGAGACAATGACTTGTCCCGAACATGGATATCTTTTCCCGGAAGAAGCATTGAAAAACACCGACGGAAAGCTTGTATGTACAAGATGTAACAATGATGTGGAGGTGGGACGTGTCATTAAAATGTCCAAATCTAAAAAAAATGTCGTTGATCCCAATGCGTTACTTGAAAAATACGGGGCCGATGTGACCCGGTTGTTTTCTTTGTTTGCAGCCCCACCTGAAAGAGATTTGGAATGGAGTGAGGACGGGGTTGAAGGCAGCCATAGATTTGTAAACAGGGTATGGCGTCTTGCCCTGGAATGGATAGAAAGGATTGGCGATTTACAGCCGTTTACCGGTGCAGCATCGGATCTTTCATCAGAACAGGCAAAAAAACTTTATATCAAAGCAAATCAGACCATTAAAAAAGTTACGGATGATATTGATAAAAGCTTTCATTTTAATACTGCCATTTCTGCGGTAATGGAGCTTGTAAATGTTTTGTACGTGATTGATCCTGATACAGTAGACCTTGAGTTGAAAAAAGTGATTTTGTTCAGTTTTGAAAATATTCTTTTGTTGTTATCCCCCATTCTTCCGCATTTTTGTGAAGAACTTTTTGAAAAGCTGGGCAAGAAAGGATCAATCCTTGAGCACCCCTGGCCTGAGTACCGGGAAGACTGTCTTGAAACAGATGAAGTCCTTGTCGTTGTCCAGGTCAACGGGAAGCTTCGATCAAAATTTACCATTGGTGCAGACTATGATGAGGCGCAGATTAAAGAAACAGCATTGGCTGATGGAAAGATTAAAAAATATATGGGTGGTAAAAAACCTAAAAAGATTATAATAATTATAAAAAATCAAACTCTTGTAAATATTGTGGTTTAATATGAAAATTTTAAAACAGTTTTTATGTATTTGTCTGGTTGCTTTTCTTGTATCCTGTGGTTACCAGTTTGAAGGCGGTGGATATGTCCACAATGATGTGACACGTGTTGCGGTAAAAGTTTTAGAAAATAAAAGTTCGGAAACAAGTGCCGGCATAACTTTTACAAATGCTTTGATCAGAGAAATTATTCAAAAGACCGATACAAAAGTTGTAGATGAATCCCAGGCAACTGCGTTTTTTGAAGGAACCATCAAGGCGATAACATTTGCTACCGTATCACGTTCGACCACGGAATCAGTCATAGAGAGAAGGGTTTCAGCCGTTGTCGATCTGAGACTTATCAATAAGGATCAAGAAGTGATCTGGTCGGTTAAAGATTTTTCTTCTTATGAAGAATACACTGTGTCTGAAGATATGATGACCGATGAAAGCAATAAAAGAGAGGCTGTAGAGAAAATAGCTACAAGAAGTGCTGAAAAATTAATCAGCAAAATGCTGATTAATTTTTAAGGTAAAATTATAAAGACAGGATTTGCATTTTTAATAACTAAATCCTGTCTTAACTTGTTATAAACAAAAAATTGAAAAACGTGAATGCTTAAGCATTCATGAATTTGAATAGTCTTGAAATTTTTCTGGAAGCAGTCTTTTTATGGATTACGCCTTTTTTAGCGGCTTTGTGAATCGCAGATTGAGTTTTTCTCAGAAGTTCATTTTTATCATCACTGCCTTCTTCTTTAGCAGTACGGATCTTTTTTTCCAGATTTTTAAGTGTGGTTTTTACAGATCTGTTTCTAAGCCGTCTTACCTGACTCTGTTTTGCACGTTTTTTTGCAGATTTATGGTTAGCCAACTTGGTATAGCTCCTTGTATTAGTGTATTAAATTTTAAATATCGCCATATTTCAAATATGAAAAAATATATGGTTTGTTAGTTTTTGTCAAGGAAAAGTTGTGAAAAAGATACTAAAAAAGACGGTCTTGATCAGCAGTTTAACTTTTGGCAGTCGTGTGCTCGGGGTTTTAAGAGATGCACTCATTGCCATGTGTTTTGGAATATCTTCCCATAGTGATGCCTTTTTTATTGCCTTTAGACCCTTTGATCTTATCAGAAAGCTTTTTTCAGAAGGGATTTTAAGTATTTCGTTCGTACCGGTGTTTTCACAGACCCTGGAGACGGAAGAAAAATCAAGGGCTATTGCTATGGTATTTTCTTTTTTTTGTTTTCTTTCTCTTGCCGGTATCCTCATTGTGCTGGGAGGAATTTTTTTTGCTCCTTTGATTGTCAAGATAATTGCCCCTGGATTTATAGGGTTTTCCTATAAATATGGATTGACAATTATTCTTTTCAAAATCATGCTGCCCTATTTCTGGCTGGTTCTGCTTACGGCACTGAGCATGGGCGTGTTAAATTCATTGGGAAATTTCGGCGTTCCTGCTGTCGCACCCATTGTTTTTAATCTGGTTGTGATAGGATTTACTCTTTGGCTCTCTAAATATTTTCAAACCCCGATAATAGCTTTGGCTGTTGGCGTTACGGTTGGCGGTATCCTCCAACTTACCATCCAGATTCCATTTATGATGCGACTTGGAATGTTAAAATTTTCTTTTTCTCAATTTTTTCACCCCAAAGTATTAACTGTTCTGAAAATAATGGTTCCCTGCATGATCGGCGCAGCTTCTTATCAGATCAATATTATGGTCGCCTCATTTTTTGCTTCAAAACTTGATGAAGGCAGTGTTTCTTTTATTTATTATGCAGACCGGCTGGTACAGTTCCCTTTGGCACTTTTTGCAGTTTCCGTTGCCACGGTTTTTTTACCCGAGCTTTCAAAAAAAGCTGTTTTGGGGCGGTTGGATGAAATTGCAATTTTATTTTCAAACGCAGTTAAACTTGTACTGTTTATAACAATCCCGTCAATGGCGGGATTGATGGTTTTGGATGAAAAGATTGTTGCCGTGTTATTCGGGCACGGTGCATTCGATACTGTAGCGATTCAACAAACAGCTGACTGCCTGTTCTTTTTAGTGACCGGCTTGTGGGCATTTACAGGTATCCGATTGTTTGTTACCTTGTATTATGCCTTGTCCAGTATAAGAATCCCGTTTTATTCTGGAATTCTTACCATCGGCTTGAATGTGATATTCTGTTCTTTATTTATTAGCGGCATGGGACTTTCGGGCCTTGTTCTGTCTGTTTCTTTGTCTTCCATGATCGGATTTGCATTTTTGTTTATCAATATTCCGGGTGCAGTGAATATTGATAAATTTGAGATAATTGTTTCTGCTTGCAGATCACTTTTTTTATCTGTTATAATGTATTTTCTTGTCAAACTGGCAGCGTTTTTTTTACTGACACAAGGGTGTAATAAGTTTTGGTTAGCAACAGGAGTGATGGGCTGTATATGTTTTGGAATGATTTTTTATTTTGGTATGAGCGTTATGGTTTCAAGTCCTGAATTAAAATTATTAAAAAAGGGATTTTTAAAAAAATAAATCATGACGATGATTGAAAAAACAGGTCTTTATGCCTCCCTCTGTATCATTTTGGTGCTGTTATGTTTTATTGTATTTTCAAAAAATGGTGTTTTGGATTATAAAGCTTTAAAAGTAAAGGAAACACAAATTCTGGATCAGGCCAGGATGGTGGATCTTGCAAATCAAAAACTTGAAAATGAAATCAAAAGCTTAAAAACCGATATTGATTATATCAAACATGTGGCAAAGCATGAACATGATATGGCTGAAGAAGATGAACTCATCTTTAAAGACAAATCCGATAATAAAAGGAATACACCATGAGTCAGGATATAAAGACCCTTGAACTTGCAAAAATTTATGAAAATCAGGGCTATTTCAAAGATGCCTTTGAAATTTATTCTTTCCTGGACAGCAGTAACACGTCTATTGAGATCAAAGCCGGTTTAAAGCGCATGGGAAAAAAAATAACTCAAGAAAAAGACCAGGAAATTCTTCCTGAAAAAACAATATCCAGGCTTTTTGAAAAATGGCTGCTACTGATCATATTAAAACAACGACTTGCAAATTTTAATAAAATAAAATCACGACTCTTGTAACCATGAACTCAAAAGATTTGAAAGGTACAGTTCTTCTTGTTTTTTTTGCAGGGATAACTGCCTTATTTTACAATCAGTTTTCCCCATTTGGTATTGCATTGTTTGGTCAATGGGAAACTTCAAAAGGGGTTGTTTTTTCAATTTCAAAGACAGATTCCGTCGATGCTTCAATTGAGATTAATGATCCTGAAATCATAAAAAGGATTGTACAAAAAAAAGAAAGAATTGTTCTGGATGTAAGACCCCGTGAAATTTATAATCAAGGTCATTTGCCCTTTGCAGTGTCTTTTCCGCTAATGGAGTTTGATGAAACAATTGAGCAATTATTAAGTTCAATAAACAGAAAGTCTGCTATCCTGGTTTATTGTTCAAGCATTGAGTGCACAGACAGCCACACTTTTGCCATGCGGTTGAAAAATTTGAAATATGATAATGTCAAGGTGTTTTCAGGCGGATTTAGGCAATGGGAGGAAAAAGGGTATGAAATACAGAAAAACGAATAAGAATACAGTTATTCTCCTTTTTTTCATCAAGCTTCTTCTTGGTATTACGTTTATCTATGCCAGCTATCATAAGATTGCGGATCCCGACGGGTTTGCCAAGATCATATATGGATATGATATTTTTCCAGGATTCAGTATCAATATCCTGGCGATTACTATTCCGTTTTTAGAACTTACAGCCGGCTTCAGCCTGATTTTCGGCTTGTTCCCAAGATCTGCGCTTTTGATTATCAATGGATTGCTTTTGGGCTTTATTCTTGTGATTGGATTTAATCTATTGCGCGGACATCAATTCGATTGCGGTTGTTTTTCCTTTAAAACCCAGGACCCGACAGTGTCAAATATTTCTTTATTGATCAGAGATCTTTTTTTGCTCATATCAGGGGTTTATTTGTTTCGAAAAACTACTGCATCCTGACAATTCGAAATCCCAGGCTGTTCCTTCTTACCCCTGGTTTATAATAGCTTCTGTAAGCAGACCGTTGATATTTGCTGGTCTGATACCATCCACCACCCCGGATGATTCTGTGATCCCCGGTTTTATTCAAAGGATCGACAATATTATCTTTATACGTATCTGTTACCACGCCCACTTTGGTTCTCCAGAAGTTACGCCATTTACAGGAATCAAGAACCCATTCCTGGACATTACCGTGCATGTCATATAGTCCCCATTTGTTAGGGAGTTTGGTTTTAACAGGACGGGGTTTGAAATCCCTTGAAGGATCTTGGAGTCCTGAATTGTAGCAATACCATGCCATATTCACAATGGCAGGCTCGGATTCATTACAGGAAATTGTTGTAATTGGGCCTTCGGCAAAAGCAGATGTGGAGCCGGCACGACAGGCATACTCCCACTCAGCCTCGGTTGGCAGTCGATATTTGTTTGTTCCCTCCCACTCATTTAATACCCGTATAAATTCCATGGATTCATTCCAGGAAACCGTATCAACCGGATAATTTTTTCCAAGCTTGGAAAAAGAGGAGGGATTAAATCCAACTAATTTTTCCCATTGTCCCTGTGTGACCTCTGTTTCTCCCATAAAAAAATTTTTTGAAATAATAACATTGTGCTGTTTTTCATTCCACTGTCGACCAGGTTCAGAATCAGGGCTTCCCATTAAAAAGCTTCCACTGGGAATAAGAACAAACCGCATCCCAAGTTTATTTGTATAAATGTTTGTCTGGGCAAAAACAGGTTGAATAAAAAGACTGAGAAAAGAGAAAAAAATGGCTGTTACAACAAAATTAAAGTATTGTTTCATGAAATTTTCCTAAGTATATTATCAAAACAGCATTTGATCAGAAGCCTATCATACAATTGATCTGTTATTCAATAATGAAATTTAACTATTATTTTAGTTTATGGTTGAAAATAAAGTTTAAAATGATATTAAGATGATATTAAAATATTTAAAACAGGAGCTTTGCGATGAAA
>JAHJLN010000132.1 GCA_018821715.1 Pseudomonadota bacterium
CAAAAAATCTGTCAGGATATTCCTTTGAAAATTCGATCAAACCAGTTCCTTCAGGCATGGCAGCTGTTACTGCGACAATCTTAGTGTTGGCCTTTGCAAGGATGAGCATTTGAGAGCCAAACACCTGGGTATAGCTGGGAATTCCATTGGATTCTTTAAGGCTTTTGCCTGTATCAACTTCAAAAGACCCTACACCATGGAAATAGACAGGATTTTTTTCAGCTGGTTCATATCCCTTACCTTTTTTCGTTGTAACATGCAAAAGCACAGGATCTTTGGGATTCCTAATATTGGTTAGAATATCAATCAAATGATCGAGATTATGTCCGTCAATGGGTCCGAAATAATCAAAATTAAAGGCTTCAAACAACATGCCGGGTGTAATAAAAGTTTTAAAGGACTCTTCAGAACGTTTGGCAATATTGTAAATGTCATCACCTATTTTGGGCAAAGACTTTAAAAAAGCACCAAACTGGTTTCTCATGGTCTGAAGGTATTTAGCTGAAAAAGTACGGCTTAAAAAAGAGGACAGGGCGCCCACATTAGGGGAAATTGACATGTCATTATCGTTTAGAATGACAATTAGATTTCGTTTTTTTAAATCCCCGGTCTGGTTCAACCCTTCATAGGCCAATCCTGCAGTTAAAGAACCATCTCCTATTACCGAAATAACATCAGACTCATCCTTGTTTAAATGCTTGCCGTAACAAATCCCAAGTCCGGCTGAAATAGAAGTTGAAGAATGCCCCACGGTGAAGCCGTCATAGGGGCTCTCCTTGATTTTTGAAAATCCGGATATGCCTTTATACTGACGAAGGCTGTCAAACCGGTCGTTCCTTCCGGTTAAAAGTTTGTGCGCATAGGACTGATGTCCTACATCCCATATTAATGTATCTTTTGGCAAATCAAAAACAGTGTGGATGGCCAGAGTCAATTCTACCGCACCAAGACTGGATGCCAGGTGACCACCGTTTTTTGATACCACATCAATAATTCGTTTACGGATCTCACCGGCCAGAAGCTTGAGTTCTTTTCTAGACAGCTGTTTAACATCTTTGGAAGTTTTTATTTGTTCAAGAAGGCTCAAAATTTATCCATCTCACTTTATGCTAATGGTCCCTATTAATAATATAGTTGGCGATTGCTCTTAAAGGAACCGCTGTTTCATCGAAAAGTGAAATAGAGTCCAGAGCATTATCAACAAGATTTTTTGCAAATTTCTTTGATTCATCAAGTCCGATAATTGCCGGAAATGTCATTTTATCATTTAACACATCAGATCCGGCAGCCTTTCCCATAATTTTTGGATCACCTTCAATATTTAAAATATCATCCACAACCTGAAACGCCAGGCCGATTTTATCTGCATAAGCCACTAATTTATTGATCATTTCCGGATCAGCCCCGACACTTAAAGCACCGGCTTCAACACTGACGGTAATCATTTTGCCTGTTTTAAGGGCATGAATTTTTTTTAGATGGTTTATTAAGCTATCATTTTCTTTTGGTTGATAGGGCTGCATATCCAGCATCTGTCCTTCAACCATCCCTTGAATGCCGGCCGCTTGAGAAATCCTGGAAATCAATTTAATTCTTGTTTGACTGTTTGGAAAATTTTTAAAAACTTGTTCTGGCTGAGACATAACATTAAATGCATGGGTCAGCAATGCATCACCGGCCAGAATTGCGGTAGCTTCTGAAAATTTTTTATGGCAGGTTGGCAATCCGCGTCTTAAGTCGTCATTGTCCATGGCCGGCAGATCATCATGAATCAAAGAATATGTATGGATCATTTCAATGGCACAAGAAACGGGCAGGGCAAGCTCAAAATTCTTTCCGCAAGCCTCGGCCGAAGCCATTGACAGGATAGGGCGAAGTCTTTTCCCCCCGGCCATAAGCGAATGACTCATGGCCAGGACCAGCTCACGCTTTTGCTCATACTGCTGAAGAATCATCTTAAGATGCAGATTGACCAGCTCCTGCTTTTCTTTTAAGTATTGTTTCAGGTTAAAATTCATTTTATTCATCTATAAACGGCTCTTCTTTCACATTGCCGTCGCTGTCTTTTGTCAACAATAATATTTTTCTCTCTGTGCTATCTAAAAGATCAAGGCAATATTTTGATTGTTTGATCCCTGCTTCATACTTTTTAACTGCATCTTCAAGTGAAAGACTCCCGGATTCCATTTCCCTTACAATTTCTTCAAGTTCTTTTAACGCAGTTTCAAATGTTTTTTTCTTAGCCATTAGTCTTTTCCACCCTTGTAATCAGTCTTCCTTTAAAAAGAATAACTTCTATTTGGTCATTATTTTTTACATCATTTGAATTCGTGATCACTTTTTTATCTGATACAAATCTTGAAATGCTGTATCCTCTTTCTAAAACTGCCTCAGGATTGAGCACTTTAAGTTTTAAATCAAGTTCCAAATGATTGGTTTTTATAATTTGGATTAAATTTTGAAAAGCGTGAGTTAGCGAATAAGAAAGTGATTCAACCTGTTGCCGGTATGCCAAAATTGTTATAATTGGCTGTTTGGAACGAATCGAACCTGATAACCAGTTAATTTTTTCTTTATTATATAGCAGATAATGTTTCATCCTGTTTATCAACCTTGATTCATAATCATCAATTCTGAATCTATGATCATAAACGATTTTCTCAGGATTTTTTAACCTTGAAGTAAAATTAGAAACCATTTGGTTTAGTTCAAGAATTTTCTTTTCAATGGATACATTTAAACTTTCACGCAATTGTGAAACCCTTAAAACAAGATTATTTTTATCAGGCAGAGCAAGTTCTGCTGCTGCAGAAGGTGTCGGGGCTCTAAGATCTGCAACAAAATCAGCAATAGTAAAATCGGTTTCATGGCCGATACCTGTAATAATAGGAATGTTGGATTCAAAAATAACCGTTGCAACAGCCTCAGAATTAAAAGCGGCAAGATCTTCCAAAGATCCGCCCCCACGTGCCAGAATAATCAAATCAGTTCTTTGATATTGATTGACAAATTTTATGGCTTCACAGATTTGGGTGTCTGATCCATCTCCCTGAACTTTAACTGGTATAATTTCAAGATGACAGTTTGAAAACCGTCTTTGAGCAACAATGATAATGTCTCTTACAGCTGCACCCGTAGCAGAAGTAATGATGCTTATGGCAGAAGGTAAAAATGGAATCGGTTTTTTATACTTTGCATCAAAAAATCCTTTTTCAGATAATTTAATTTTAAGCTGTTCAAATGCAACTTGCATGGAACCCGCACCTTCTGGTTCCATATGTTCGAAAATGAGTTGATAAGATCCTCTGGGTTCATAAAGCGTCAGCCTTGCCATCCCAATAATTTTTAACCCATTTTCAGGTTCAAACTTAAGTCTAAGTTTTTGATTTTTGAATATTACACAATTGATAAGGGCCTGGTGATCTTTTAAAGTAAAATATGCATGGCCGGACGCGGGAACCGAATAGTTGGAAATTTCACCGATAATCCAGATAAACGGATAGGTATCTTCTAAAAGAGATTTAATTTCCCTTGTTAATTTAGAAACTGTGTAAATATGTCCTGTTTTTTTTTCTGCCATTGTTTTTCATTACATAACCATATTATATGCAAAGGTTATATATATAAAACAAAGCAATAATTTTAACAATAAAATTATTATTTCAAGCCCGGTGACAGATACCAAAAAATGCATAAAAGTTTATGCTATAAATGTGGAAATTCTTTAGGGTCTGATAATATATATTATGTAAACTTATTGTTTTATCCACTAAATAGACCATATTCTATAACTTAATCAAATTGTAATCTTGAAATATTCCCCTTCCGTGTTATATTACTCTCTAAACAACCACTTATTTGGAGGAACAAAATGGAGTCGTATTCTTCTTTTTCACAGAACGCAGTACTTGTAAAAACAAATTCATTTATCAGAAGCGTATATAATTGGATGGCCATCGCGCTGACACTTACCGGTTTTACTGCATACTATGTATCTCACAATGAAGCGATGCTTCAACTTATCTATGGAACGCCGGGTGTGTTGATGGTTCTGATTTTTGCAGAGCTTGGATTTGTGTTTTACCTGAGTGCAAGAATACAGAAAATCAAAGCCACTACGGCAACCGCCTTATTTACCATCTATTCGATTTTAAATGGGGTTACACTCTCGTATATTTTTCTTGCCTATACTTCCACATCTATTGTTTCAACATTTCTGATTTGTGCTGTAACCTTTCTTGCCTGTAGTATTTATGGAATGGTTACCAAAAAAGATCTGACATCCCTTGGCGGGTTCATGTTTATGGGCCTTATCGGAATCGTTATCGCCTCTGTTGTAAATATATTTATAAAAAGCTCGGCCATGCAAATGATGATTTCTTACATCGGTGTTGTCGTGTTTATCGGCCTTACTGCCTATGATACCCAAAAACTTAAAACCATGGCCGTAACGCTCCCTGATAACGCATCAGGTTCAATGATTCGTAAAGGCGCTTTAATGGGGGCACTCACATTATACCTTGATTTTATCAACCTTTTTATCATGATGCTCCGTATCTTTGGCGGCCGCAGAGACTAAAACGATGCAATAGCGTAAGTTGGGCACAAAAAACGCAAAAATTAAAAAGGGGGTTCAAACGTAAATTGGGCCCCCTTTTCTGTCTTAGATATTTTTTCTTATGCTTTCACAGATATCAAGGCAATAATTGTTGGTTTCATCCTGATCAGGACCTTCAACCATCACACGCAGCAAAGGTTGGGTGCCAGAGTACCGGATCAATACGCGGCCTTTGTCACCTAATTTTTTTTCAACTATTTTAATTGTATCTGCAATTGATTTGTTCAGCATGATATCAGGTTTTGAATCGGTTACTTCTACATTCATGAGCACCTGGGGATAGACTGTCATTACAGATGCGAGACTGGATAACGGCTGATGCGTTTCTATCATGATTTCAAACAACCTTAATGCTGAAAGCATGCCATCTCCTGTTGAATGGTCATCTAAAAAAATCATATGGCCGGAATCTTCACCTCCGATAACTGCACCTGATTCTTTCATCTTTTCAAGGACTTTGCGATCTCCTACATCAGACTTAATATGCTGTATTTCAAGCCTGTCAAGCGATTCGGTTAATCCGATATTGCTCATGATTGTGCTTACAACAATATTGTTTTTCAGTCTGTTTTTTTGTTTTGCAAACTTTGCGCATATGGCAAGAATGCAGTCTCCTGTAATTTTATTGCCTTTTTCATCGACTGCAATAAGTCTATCCGCATCTCCATCAAAGGCAAAGCCAATATCAGCGTTTTCTTTCACTACAAGCGCCTGCAAATCTTCTGTGTGTTGAGATCCGCAATGATCATTGATATTTTTCCCATTTGGTGAGTCACTGATAAATCTTGTATTAAACAAATCACTGCAAAATACAAGGTGTCCGATTTTTGACGCCGCCCCATTTGAACAGTCAATTATTATCTTTGGTTTTTTATCAAGTTTCTTAAAAGGAAACTTGCCCAGCAAAAAGTCGGAATACAATTTTAAACTATCTGAAATTATTGATATTTTTCCAACTTCTCCCTGTGGAACATTATTACTGTTAAGGATATAATCTTCAATCTGATCTTCCTGTTCATCAGACAATTTCATTCCATCATGGTTAAAGATTTTAATACCATTATCTTGATAGGGATTATGAGATGCAGAGATAACGATTCCAGTACCGGCATCTTTTATGCCGGTACATAGAAAAGCCACACCTGGTGTCGGTATGACACCTGCTAATAAAACATTGATACCGGTTGAAGCAACACCTGCAGCAATTGAAGACGCAAGCATATCCCCTGAAATACGGGTATCTTTTCCAATGATCACAGTATTATATCCAATACCCTTGGTAAAAATCCCGACCGCCTGTCCTGCTTTCAATGCAATTTCGCAGGTAATGGGATATGTATTTGCTTTGCCTCTGATGCCATCTGTACCAAAAAGTAAGCCCATGTTTTATTCCTGTCTGATGAATAATTTATCAATCATTTTCTGCTCAATATCAAACAACCAACAACTTCCTTTTTCACGTTCTTCAAGATCAAGGCTTTGAATAACTTTTATATATTTTTTTTCTGTCCGGCTTATTTTTTTTTGAACAATCTTAATAAATGCTTCGCCGGTTTTATTTAAATTATCTTTTTCATATTCTCTTGTAAAAATTTCAATGGCAATGGGTATTTTTTCTATTACCTTTTCATGAAGTATAATTGATTTTAAAGTATTGTCTTTTGTTTTTGAAATTAGAATTTGTTTTGACAGGTTTAATTTCTTAGAAAATTTTTCCAATTGATGAAGTCTTTCTTTAATACAGTTGTCCAGATTATCCTGCATCCCTTTCAACAATAATTCTTGGGAAAGATCATTAAAGATAAAAAGAGGACGGATATGTTTGTACCAGGATTTTAATGAGATGAGTCCTGCTATATAATAAATATTGTTATTGAAGATGTGACTTACATGGCTGTAAACATGAAGCTGCCTTGGAATGGATGCCGCTTTTACAGCACCGCCGAATAAAATTCGATCGGTTTTAAGTTCATTTTTTCTTATGATGGAACCCGCGGCAGTGAGACATCCATACGCAATTCTGACAGGTCCGACAAGCCCTCCCTGCCCGCCTAAAAAAATCGGATTTGATTTGAGCATAACCCCATGGTGAACATTGCCCATCATGGAAGGGGTGGCTTTATCCTGATTTTGCGTATAATTAAAATGGATATAAGAAGAGCCGACTTCAGAGTGGTTTTCACGGCTCGTGCCTCCTGCCATAAAACAATCACAAAAATTAATCAGACTGCCCAAAGTAACAAAAGGAAATAAAATTGTCTGTTTAAGGCCCACTGTATGTGCGGCATTGGCTTGTTCTTCCAGTATGGTGCCGTCTCTTACATGCGCTCCTGAGCCGAACACATTGTCTCCTGCAAACACTGCGCCTTTGAAAAAACCGCCGTTAAGTTTTGTGTTTTCGCCAACCAGTGTGTTCTCAAGAGTAGCCGGTGCTTCATAACCGATTTGAGAATTTCTCATTATCAGGCAGTTTTCTCCGATAATCTTGCAGCCTGCATAGATTGTGACATTTTCACCTGAGATTCTGTCCAGATTAACATCATCGGAAATATAGACGGATTCAGGGTTAAAGATTTTAACCCCTTTTTTTATGAGTGCCTTTACAATAGTATTTTCCATAAAAGTATAAATAATTGTCTAAGGGTCAAATTGTCAAGGTATTTTCTTAATCAAGCCTTGACCGAAATTAAAGGGTTACGTATGATGATCGTGGCTTTCCGATAATTCTTTATTTCAATGGGAGACGATAATAATGGGCCAGACAATATTTAGCGATAGTACGGCTTATAAAAAATTAAACCAGCTTTCAAAAACGATTAGGGACAAAAAATTTCATTTAAAAAACTTGATTCAGGAAAAAGACAGGCTTGAAAAATTTTCTTTAAAATCAGATGGTTTTTTCTATGATTTTTCCAAACAAAGAATTACTGATAATGTGCTGGAAGAATTATTTATTCTTGCCAAAGAAACCAGAGCAAAGGAAACATTTTCCAAAATGGTATCTGGCAAGATTGTAAATGTGACAGAAAATAGAGCTGCGCTTCATACAGCTGCAAGAGACTTTACCCATGACCGGATCCTAGTGGATGACTTGGATGTTATTTTTGAAATCAATCGGGTGAACAAAAAAATTAAACCGTTTACGGCAAAGATTCACAACAAACAAATTAAAGGGGACAGTGGCAAAGCTTTTACCGATGCAGTGGTTATTGGCATCGGTGGGTCTTATCTGGGGTGTGAGTTTGTTTATACAGCTTTAAAGCACTCGGTTGAACCGCTTATTCATCTTCATTTTTTACCCAATGTCGATATTGATAACTTTGGTCAGATCATAAAAACCATTGACCCTGAAACCTGTCTTTGGATTGTAATTTCAAAGTCTTATACCACAACCGAAACCCTTGCTAATCTCAATCAGGCACTCTTATTTTTAAAGAATAATAATCTGGACCCTTCAAAGCATCTTGTAACGGTAACTGCCAAGGGCAGTCCTGGAGATGATCCTTTAAACAAGATCCTGGATTCTTTTCATATGTTTGATTTTATTGGCGGAAGATATTCTGTAACTTCAGCAGTCGGGGGACTTCCCTTAAGCCTTGCCTTTGGCTTTGATATTTTTAACCGGTTTTTAAAAGGCTGTCATGTTATGGATTTGCATGCCTTAACTGCTACTGAGAAAGAAAATATTCCCTTGGTATCCGCCTTAATCAGCATTTGGAATTCCAATTTTTTATCTTATCCTGCCCAGGCAATTATTCCCTATTGCAGTGCCTTATCCAAACTGTCACCCCATGTGCAGCAGTTGTATATGGAAAGCCTTGGCAAAGGCGTCACGGTTGACGGTAATTTTACAGATTATGAAACCGGTGTGATCATTTTCGGCGAGCCCGGCACCAATGCACAACATTCGTTTTTTCAGCTTGCTCATCAGGGAAGACCGTTTCCCATAGAATTTATCGGTGTTGTAAAACCGGTTTACAACAAGGCCCAAGCGCTTTCAAAGGGTGTGTATAATCACCAGGAATTATGGGCCAATATGATCGCTCAGGGCCAGGCCCTGGCAATGGGAAAAAATGATGAAAACAAGGCAAAATATTTTACAGGAAACCGACCTTCATCAACCCTGCTCATCAATGACCTGACTCCGGAAAGCATTGGGATGCTGTTGGCCTTTTATGAAGCAAGAACCGTTTATGAGAGCTTTATATTGGGAATCAATCCCTTTGATCAGTTTGGGGTTGAACTAGGCAAGGTTCTTGCCTCGGATATCAGAAATCATATAAAAAGAAAAAACAGTGATAAAACTTATGAGTTTGATTCCCTTGATCCAGCAGCAAAATTTTATCTTGAGACCTTATTTAAGGAATCATTATAAAAACTTATAAATCGCGCTGCCCCAGGTAAGCCCTGCCCCAAGCCCTGCAAAAAGGACAACATCACCTGATTTGCCAATGCGTCCTTGTTCCATGGCCTCATGAAGCGCAAGCGGGATACTTGCGGCTGTTGTATTTCCATATTTTTGAATATTATGAAATATTTTATTGTTGTCTATTTTTAAAAATTGCCCAAGGGCCTGATTGATTCTCATATTGGCCTGGTGGGGAATAATCAGATCAATTTCATCCAGACTGATTTGCGCTTTTTCAAGGGATTCGTTAATAACCTTAGGCAGCATTCTCACGGCTTTTTTAAATATAGCCGGACCATCCATAACAGGAAAATATCTGGCATCATCAGTAGGTAAACCTGGCGGTAGTCTCACCGGAAGCCTGGATGCTGGAAGTTCAGCCATTAATGCTTCGGCTAAATTGCCGTCTGCATGAAGAGAAGCGGCAAGCACCCCTACGCTTTCATCGGTTTCAACGCCTTCAATACATGTAGCTGCTGCTCCGTCACCAAATATAACGGTAACATCCCGCCCCCTTGTTGTTTTATCAAGACCGGAAGAATGAACTTCTGCTCCCACCAGAAGTATTTTATTGGCAAGGCCAGACTTTATATAGGCATCTGCTGTGGCAAGACCGTAAAGAAATCCAGTGCACTGCTGTCTGATATCTAATGCCGGAGTAGAATCAAGCCCCAGCTTTGCTGCAAGCAGACATCCGGAACCGGGAAACATGATATCCGGACTTAGTGTCGCAAATATTATAAAATCAAGATCCTGGGGGCTCCATCCTGCGTTTTCCAAGGCAATTTGAGAAGCCTCAAACCCTAAATCAGAAGAACCGGTAACTCCCTCCTGATCAATCCAGTATCTTTGCTCAATTCCGGTCCGTTGTTTTATCCATTCGTCAGAGGTGTCCATCATTTTTTCAAGATCGTGGTTGGTTATAACATTGGGTGGAACAAACATTCCCGTACTTTTTATGATGCTTCTTTTCATAGTGTCTTCCTTATCCAAAAATATCATATTGCTAATTCTTTATCCGTGCTATAGTATGCACGCCTTATAATATTAATTTTTTATTTAGGCAAGAACCTTAAACAAAATTAAAGGTTGTATTTAGCTTATTCCATTGTTTACTCAGGCATTTATACTTATTCTTGGTTTGATCCTGCTTTATATCGGATCCTCCCTGCTCGTAGAAGGAGCGGCTTCAACAGCCATCATGTTTGCTGTCAGGCCGGCCATTGTCGGCCTGACCATTGTCTCTCTTGCAACGTCGGCGCCTGAACTTCTGGTCAGCCTGGTTGCGGCCCTAAAAGGATCAGGCCAGATATCAATTGGGAATATCCTTGGCAGCAATGTCATTAACATTGCGCTTGTATTAGGGATCAGCGCTGTTATAAAACCTGTCGTCATCAAACAACAGATTATCAAAATTGAAATCCCCTACATGATTTTTACCTCCCTGATATTCTGGCTCCTTTGTATGGATTCACATATTGGGCGTTTGGATGGCTATATTTTATTTTTTTTATTATTTGTTTTTTTAGTTTATGGGGTCACCACTGCCAAGGATAAAGATAACAAAACCATGATGGGAAAACTGTCCTTTCCTGCCCTTTTAAAAAATATTTTTTTCATTGTTGTCGGCATTGTAATGCTCTCTTATGGTGCAAATTTTGTGGTCCAGGAGGCCATCACTATTGCTGTAAAAATCGGACTTTCCCAGACCTTTATTGGAATTTCAGTTGTGGCACTTGGAACATCCTTGCCTGAACTTGCCACATCAGCCGTGGCGGCAGCAAGAGGTGAAAGCGATATTTCCGTTGGAAATGTTGTGGGCTCCAACCTGTTTAATATCTGCCTCGTCATGGGGGTTGTCGGTATCTTCAATCCAATGACGATAGATAAAAATCTTCACAACTTTCAATTTCCATTTATGCTTTTCATTTGTTTTGCCCTGGGACTTGTCGCATATCTTAATCAGGGCATAGGCAAAAAAACCGGTTATGCCTTTATCTCCTTGTTTATTGTCTATATCATTATTTCGTATTTAAAATAATGTTGACAATTTCGTCATTTTTTGATTTTTTCCTTGCAAGGTTGAACAGAACTATTATATGGAATAACTGACATAAAAACTTTCCCTATGAATTTAAGAGGCATATGATGGCAAATCCAAGCAGACTTCTGATTGTTGATGACAATGAAGACATTCTATCGACATTTTATGAATTTTTCAATTCAATGGGATATGAAGTAAAAACTGCTGTTGATGGGTTTGCTGCCCTGAAGTTATTAAGAGACAAATCCAATTTTTTTGACTGTCTGATTACAGATCTTGTCATGCCGAATATCAGTGGTGTCGGGCTCATTGCCATTGTAAAAAAAGAATATACGCATCTTAAAATAATCGCCATGACAGGATATGGCGATCAACCCGGGGCACTTGCTTCAGAGGCTGAAGCTGATGTTGTTCTTTTTAAACCCATTGACCTGTTTAAAATTGAAAATACAGTTTCGGAATTGATAAACCAAAAGAACGATAAACAATAGAAATAAGATAAAACTATGGGTACTCCTTTAATCGGTGTCAGCAAATCAATATTAAAGATAAAAGAATTGATCAACCATGTAGCCAATACATGCTTGAATGTATTGATAACAGGCGAAACCGGCGTGGGAAAGGAAGTCGTTGCTCAAAGTCTCTATGCTGAATCTGCCAGATCTTCAAAAAACTTTGTAAAAATAAATTGTGCCGCCCTGCCGGAAACCCTTCTTGAAAGTGAACTCTACGGCTATGAGAAAGGTGCTTTCACCGGCGCCCATAGAAAACGTCCTGGAAAATTTCAAACAGCTGACAAAGGGGTGCTTTTTTTAGATGAAATCGGTGACATGCCCATGGCATTGCAGTCAAAAATGCTGCATGTGCTTCAGAGCGGTGAATTCTCCCCCCTTGGATCAGACCAGGAGTTTAAAACAGATGTCTGGGTGATTGCGGCAACCAACCATAATCTTGAAGAAAGCATTTATAAAAAAACATTTAGAGAAGATCTGTTTTATCGGCTCAATATCATTAAGATTGATATTCCGCCGTTGCGGGAAAGAAAAGAAGATATCCCATCGCTGATTGAGTATTATTTCAGGCTGTATAAATCAGAATACCCTGAAAATAACGGGAGCAAACCGGATTCAGATATCCTGGCAAAACTGATTAATTATCAATGGCCGGGAAATGTCAGACAGCTTCAAAATTGTATAAAAAAACAAATGATTTTAAACTCGTGGGAGAAAATTTTTGAAGAACTTCCAAGAGAACACCATGAAGTATCGCCGCATGGTCAGATAAACGGCAAGATCAATGAAACCCTTCCGCTTACAATGAGCGAGTTCCCGACTGATCGTACCAGTATCATTTCAGAATTTGTTGATTTGTCCACTAGTTCAGACAAGCTATTTGAAGATATTTCCTTGAAAAAAATTAAAAAGCTGGCATCTGACAGGGTAGAAAAAGAAGTCATCACTTTTGTTTTGGAAAAAGTTGGCTGGAACAGATCCAGGGCTGCAAAGATACTTAAAATCAGCTATAAAACTCTGCTTTACAAAATGAACGAGTTTGAAGTTTTTCCTCCTGTAAAATAGTTTTTCACAATCTGTAATTACCCTTTACTTAGCTTGTGATTTTACCTATAAATTAGGCTCGTGTTGTATTTTAAAAGCGTAATCGATTTCCCCAATTAATTGTTGACAACTTATTTTTTGTTTCATATTGTCCAAAAATAAACTTGTCAATTTTGTATTACCTCAATTAATTTGAGAAAGTTGAGGCTTTTAAAAAATTTAAATTTATACTTAAAGGAGGTAGCATGCGAAAGATTGCTTGTTTAGTGGTTTTGTCATTTGCCGTTGCCATGATGTTTTCTTCATCTGCATTCAGTGCGCGAAAGACAATTATTAAAATTGGTATCAATGCCCCTATGACCGGAGATATCCCAAAAGTTGGCGAAGGTACTAAATACGCTGCAATGCTGTGGCTTGAAGACATTGAAAAAGCCGGCGGCCTTGAAATCGGCGGTAAAAAGTATGAAGTGGAACTGGTGATTGAAGATAATGAGTCCAAAGCCGAATCAGCAGTAAAAGCAAACACCAAAATGATCACCCAGGATGATGTTCTTGCTATTGTTGGCCCTCAATCTTCAAAACAGGCCGTACCTGCCGGTGAAGTTGCCAACAAATACAAAACCGTTATGATCAGCCCCTGGTCAACAAACCCCAATACCACCCTTGACAGGCCTTATGTATTTAGAGGGTGTTTCCTAGATCCGTTCCAGGGACCTGTTGTCGCAAATTTCATTACAGATGAATTCGGGTTTACAAAAGCGGCTGTTCTTTATGATGTTGCCTCTGACTATCCTAAAGGATTGGCTGAAGTATTTAAACAAGCCTGGGAAAAAAAACATGGTGCAGGCTCTGTTGTTGCTTATCAAAGCTTTACAACAAAAGACACTGATTTTTCCTCACAGTTAACTCAGATTGTTAAATCTGGTGCCCAAGTTCTTTTTACTCCCCAGTATTACAATGAAGTCCCTTTGATTGTAAAGCAGGCAAAAGATCTTGGTTGGAAAGGCCCTATTGTAGGATCAGACTCCTGGGGATCTGCTGAAACCGTAGAACTTTGCGGTGAAGCCTGTTACGGTCTGTACTTTTCATCACATTATGCTGCCGCCGGTGCCAAAGGCGAAACAAAAGTATTTATCGACCGGTATACAAAAGCCTATGGATATATTCCTGATGACGTTGCCGCTCTTACGTGGGATGCACTGCGTTTAGCCCAGCAGGCCATCCAGAATACAGGAAAAATTACCGGTAAAATTGAAAATGACAGAGCTGCCATAAGAGAAAGTCTGGCAAAAATCAAAAATTTTGCCGGTATTACAGGGAATATGACCTTTACCGAAGAAGGTGACCCCATTAAATGTGCTGTTATTGTAAAAATCAACAATAGCGGTGAATATGAATTTTATAAATCCAGTTGCCCATAACAGTTCAATTGGTGCCATTGTATAAACCATATGACTGTCATGCCTTCCTACATGGCAGTCATACCTTTATATAGAACAGGAGTTGGTGAATGGAAGCATTTACGGATTTTATACAATTTATTCTTCAAAACCTGATTAATGCTATGCAAAGAGGCAGTTTTTACGCCGTTATATCCATTGGATATTCAATGGTTTATGGTGTTTTAATGCTTTTTAACTTTGCCCATGGTGATATTTTTATGGTGGGCACCTATATCGGTTTTGGAATTGCAACTCTCTTTCTTGCTTTGTTTGCCGGGTTTTTACCCGGACCGGTTATCTTTGTCGCCACTGTTGTTGTTACCATGTTTCTTGCCTCCTGGATCGGTGTGTTTGTCGAAGTTGCAGGCTACAGACCTTTAAGGTCCGCACCCCGTGCATCAGCAGCCATAACCGGATTAATGATCGGTATTATTTTTGAAACCGGTATTTTAATCCTGCTGGGGGCAAAAAGATTGAGTTTTCCACCTTTGATGGAATCCATTGCTTACAATATCGGGGGTGTCTATTTTACAAACGTAAAAGTGTTGATCATTATCCTCTCCCTTCTTTTAATGCTTGCCCTTCATGCCTTTATCCAGAAAACAAAATGGGGAATGGCCATGCGGGCAATGTCTTATGATTTTTTAGCCGTACCGTTGATGGGGGTTTCCATTAACACCATTGCACCCTTAACCTTTGCCGTCGGCGCAGGTCTTGCTGCCGTTGCAGGGATTCTCTATGGCCAGGCCTACCCGATTCTGGACCCATACATGGGGGTCATCATCGGGTGGAAGGCATTTGTTGCAGCTATTCTGGGGGGACGCGGATCAATAAAAGGCGCAGCTCTTGCCGGATATCTTTTGGGATTTATCGAAATATTTGTTGCCACGATTTTTCCGTCAACCTTAAGGGATCTGATTGCCTATTCCATTATTCTTCTTATCCTGACCTACAGACCCAGAGGATTTTTTGGAATGGAGCACAGCACAAAATTAAGACTCTGATTTGCAAACTTGAAATAGATACAGGAAAGTTACATGGAAATAGCAAGAAAGTTTAAAATTTGGTTTTCCGATGTGCCGATGCTGGGTTGGCTGCTGGGAGTATTGACAGCCGTATTGATTGAATATTATTGGGGATATGATTATATCTCCTACTATCTGGGGTTACCCAAAATACCGGTTTTATTCGGGGCCCTGATTATGCTCAAAGAACCCGTGATGATACCCGGAGCCATTGGATATGATTTTATCGTATATGTTATTCCGGTTCTTTTGATTGCAAAACTATCCAATTTTTTCACCAATCCAATGGCCGCCATACTTGAAAAAACACCTTTATGGCTGTCAACCATTCTTCATCTGATTTTTTTCTATGGTGTACTTCACTTATGGGCAGGAATAAATGATTACAGAGTTCTAATCGTTAAGTTGACCCTTATTTCCATAATCTTAACCATCAGTATCAATGTAATAAACGGTTACCAGGGAGAATTCTCCTGTTCCCATCCCGGATTCATGGCGCTGGGTGCATATGTATCCTCCATCATCACCCTTTATTTTTTTGTAAATGATAAAACCTTTGGCGCTGCTGTTTTACCCCCGGCCTTCGGCCCTTTTCTCTTTCCCTTTGCCCTGATAGCCGGCGGAATTGCAGCAGCATTGGGGTCACTGCTTGTGGCGATTCCCTCTTTTCGGACCCGGGGAGATTATCTTGCCATTATATCCCTTGCCTTCATGTTTATTATTAAAAGTGCTGTTGAAAACCTTGATGTTATCGGCGGCGCAAGGGGCATGGGAGGGCAGCCCGACTATGCGCCCCTGCCGATTATTTTCATCTGGACCATGCTGTGCATCTGGATCATCCATAATTTTGTCACTTCGATCATGGGAAAAGCCTTGAATGCTGTCAGGGATGATGAAGCTGCCTCGGAATCCATGACGGTTAAAACCCGGAAAACCAAAATGACGGCCTTTACATTCGGCGCCTTCTGGGCCGGAATTGCCGGCGGATTATTTGCCCATGTCCTATCCTATATCAACCCGGGCATGTTCAGCATCAACCGACTGGCTGAAATTCTTGCCATGGTGTATTTTGGCGGGCTCAACTCCATTATCGGCTCCATTGTCGGCGCTATCAGTATCAATGTTCTGGGTGAGGCGTTAAGACCGCTTGAACTATTTAAATGGATTATTATTCCTTTGATTTTGATTTTTGTGATGATTTTCCGTCCCTATGGACTGATTTCTTTCAAGGAAATCAATGCGAAAAGACTGTTAAGATCAAAACAAAAAAAAGAACAGGGAGTCTAATCATGTCATCATTGCTCAATGTAAAGAAAATGACCCATTATTTTGGAGGGCCTCGGGCTGTCTACAATTATAATTTAAATATCAAACCCCATCAGATTACAGGTCTTATCGGACCGAACGGTGCCGGGAAAACCACGGTTTTCAATTTGATTACAGGCGTGTATACGCCCACTGAAGGCACCATCACCCTTGCAGATGAAAATATCAAAGGGCTTGAAACTAATGAAATTGCAGCCAAAGGCCTTGGCAGAACCTTTCAGAATCTAGCGCTGTGGCGGCATATGACGGTTCTGGACCACATTAAAATGGCCCATTATTCACAACTATCCTACGGCCTTATCGGGGCACTTTTCAATACCCGCAGCTGCAGAGATCAGGAATCTGAGATTGAAGAGAATTCTTATCGGCTGCTGGAACTATTTGATATCAAACAGCATGCCGATCAACTGGTAACCAGTCTGTCCTACGGTGCACAACGGCGCGTTGAAATGGCAAGGGCCATGGCAACCAAACCGAAAATTCTTTTTCTTGATGAACCAACTGCCGGCATGACCCCTGACGAACTGGGTCAAATGATTAAAATTATCCAACAGGTTCACAAAAATTTTGATGTGGCCATTTTCCTTATCGAACATAGGATGAAATTTGTAATGGAACTCTGCCAGTATATTCAGACTTTGGTATTTGGTGAAGTTATCGCAGAAGGCCCGCCTGAAGAGATACAGAACAATCCTCAAGTAATTGAAGCATATCTTGGCAAGGAGGACCTAACCTGATGCAGCTTATGATTAAAAATTTACAGGTTTCCTATGGAAACATAAAAGCACTTCATGGAATAGACTTTTCAGTTAAAGCCGGAGAAATCGTCACCATCATCGGTGCAAATGGAGCCGGCAAAAGCACTACTTTAAGAGCCATTTCCAGAATGGTTCCGGCAAAGCCCGGCTCTGTTCTCGAATTTGATGGTGAAGATATTTTAAAATACAGTACCGATAAGGTTGTTTCAAAACTTGGGATATCCCATGTCCCTGAAGGCAGAAGGATCTTTGGGAATCTCACGGTAACAGAAAATCTTATTCTTGCCTGCTTTGCAAGAAAAGACAAGGATCAGATTGACAAGGACAGACAATGGGTGTTTGATCTGTTTCCACGATTAGAGGAAAGAAAAGACCAGCTTGCCGGAACGCTTTCCGGCGGCGAGCAGCAGATGCTGGCCGTTGGAAGAGGATATATGAGCGGTCGTAAAATCATGCTGTTGGATGAACCCTCCATGGGGCTTGCACCGCTTCTCATGCTTGAAATGTTTGATGCATTAAAAGAGATCAATAAACTGGGTACCACTATTTTGCTGGTGGAACAGAACGCCCGCCTTGCCTTGAAATTCGCCCAGAGAGGATATGTCATTGAAAACGGTTCTCTTGTCCTTGAGGGGCCTGCCGATGAATTGCTCAATAACCCGGATGTTAAAAAAGCGTATCTTGGCGCATAATCTTACGGTTTTCTTAAACAAAGCAAGGCTGCGGAAAAGAAGAACACAAATCTTATTGCCCGCAGCCGCCAGGATTTTTATAATTTAACCATGAATCGGAGTGCCGGACGCCATTAAGCTAAGTTCTCCCATAATTTCTGCCAGGGTGGGATGGGCATGGATGGTATGGGCAATCTGCTTTGCCGTTAATCCGTGTTGAATGGCAAGCGTAGCTTCGGCAATAAGGTCGGTTGCATGGGCACCGATCAAATGAACGCCTAAGACTTTTTTAGACTCTTTTTCTATAATCATTTTTGCGGTTCCTGCCAGCTCATCTATGGCCTGGGCTTTTCCAAGGGCCCTGAAATTGATACTGAATACGTCTACCTCATATCCCTTTTTCTTGGCTTCTATTTCACTCAATCCCACAGTTCCGATTTCCGGCATGGTAAAAATAGCGCTGGGAATCACATTATAATCCATAACACTTTCTTTGCCCATGGCATTTTGGGCAGCAACCATTCCCTCATGGGAGGCCACATGGGCCAGCATGACTTTTTGAGGCCCAAGGATATCACCAATGGCATAAACCCCTTTTACATTGGTTTCCATCTTTTCATCGGCTTGGATCCATCCTGGAGGTGTTGTTTTAAGATTGATTTCTTCCAGTCCTAAATCAAAGGACAGCGCAGATCTGCCGATGCAGACCGCCATTTTTTCAGATTCAATTATAGCGGTTTTCAATTTTTTGGGATTTGGCGTGTCTGTAAACGGGGAAATGTCCAGATGAATAGACAGAAGATTGTCCTTTATTACTGAAGACTTGACAATGGTATCACACAGAACCACAATTTTTTTCTTTTTCATTTCTCTTAATAAAAGCTTTGAGCATTCCTCATCTACAGAAGGCAAAGGAAGCAGTCTTGACATGGCCTCAACTATAGTCACCTGAGATCCCAGGGCTGAAAAAATAAAGGCAAATTCACAACCGATCACCCCTCCCCCGACAATGACAATGGATTTGGGAATTTCATCAAGCTGCAGGATGTCATTGGAAGACAATATTCGGGTATGATCAAAAGGAAAATCAGCAACATTCAAGGGTTTGGTTCCCGTTGCAATGATCAGCCGGTCATATTCCAATTCTTTTTTGCTGCCGTCGTTTAAGTCAACTTCAACAATTCCAGAAGATTTTATCTTTGCTGTGCCCTTTTCTACTGCAATATTTCGGCCTTGCAGCATGGCGGCTATTCCTTTTCGCTGGGTTTCCACAATCTTTTCTTTTTTTTCCATCAACGCTTTCATGTCAGGGAGTATCGTGCCTTGAATCTTGATGCCAAACTGATCGGCTTTAAGGCATTTAAGAAAAATATCTGCTGAATTTTTCATGATTTTTGAGGGAATACACCCCCAGTTCAGACAGGTGCCGCCTAAGTGTTCCTTTTCAATGAGTGTGACGTCACCTCCCAAAGCCGCAGCCCGAAGTGCAGCCTCATATCCTCCGGGTCCTCCTCCGATGACAATAATTTTAGTTGCCATTTGACTCTCCAGTTAAATTATGGTTGTTTTATAGTTAACATATAAGCATAAGATTGTTTTAAAATAAAATTTAAATGAATCTCATGAGTTTTTTCAAATAAAATTTGATTTTTCATGAGTTTTATTAAATTTTATTTGACAATACCATTATCTTAAAGTATTTTTCAAGAATAATTTAATTAAATTGATTGTTCTACAACATTTTTAGCTAAAAATGAGGTAACCATGAAAATTGATGATACCAACATTGACATTATCAGAGAATTGAAACAAGGGAAAGAATCCTTTAAAAGGATTGCTGACAAACTCTCCATCACTGAGAACACGGTTAGATCCAGAGTGAATAAACTTCAGGAAGAAGGTGTTCTCGAAATTTGCGGCCTTGTTGACCCTGCGACCCTGCCGGGCCATCGTGTCGTGATTATCGGCATTAATCTGACAGAGATGAACCTGGTGGAAAAAGGCGAGGAAATCAGCAAACTCAAAGGCGTTATTTCAGTGAGTGTTGTTACAGGAAGATATGACCTTCTGGTTCTTGTTCTTTTTAAAAGAGGCTTTGGCTTATTAGAATTCTATACAGAAGAAATTGCTCAAGTCAAAGGGGTTAGATCTGTAGAAACATTTGTTGTTTATAAATCCTATAATTTAAAGGTTCCCTATATTTTTTAACATTTAAAAATATAAGAGGACTGTTGTCATGAGCACCAGTTTAAAAATCACGCCGTTGAATGAATGGCATAAAGCCGCGGGTGGAAATATGGCCGATTTCGGCGGGTTTGACATGCCGTTATGGTATGATACCGGAGTCAAAAATGAACATTTGGCTGTCTTAACATCAGCCGGCATATTTGATACCAGTCATATGGCCTGCATTAATGTTAGCGGTAAGAATGCATTTGAGCTGATCAATTATTGTTTTACCAGGGACATTGCCACACTCAATCCTGGCAGATGCGTGTACGGCGCTTTCCTTAATAAAGACGGTCAGTGTATTGATGATGCCATTGTTTACAAGTTTTATGATACAAGTTTTATGATCTGTGTCAATGCAGGTATGGGGTCAACTATCGTCCGGCACCTTGAGGCTCACGCAAAAGATCTTAGCGTAATCATTGAAGACCTGTCTGAAAAAATTGCAAAGATGGATATCCAGGGCATCAATTCAGCCCGGATTCTTTCCAGGCTCATTCAAAATCCTGAGATGGTTTTTGATAAAATGCCGTACTTCTCATTTAAAGGTAATTTTAATGAACAAGTTTTGGGCGAGTCCCAGGTAAAACTGCTGGACGGCACCCCGATATTATTGTCAAGATCCGGATATACCGGTGAATTCGGTTTTGAAATTTTCCTTACTCCAACTGCCATTGTAAATCTGTGGAAAGATCTCTTAAAGGCAGGCGAAGACTTCGGCATTACCGCCTGCGGGCTAGGGTCCAGAGATTCATTAAGGGCCGGAGCCTGTCTGCCGTTATCCCACCAGGATATCGGACCCTGGAAGTTTGTGAATCATCCGTGGGATTTTGCCCTTCCATACACTGAAGATAAAATGTCTTTTACAAAAGAATTTATAGGTGCTGCCACACTTGCACCCAATGACAAGGATCAGTTTGTCTATCCCTTTGTCGGAGACACATTAAGAAAGGTTTCAGCCGGAGATGCAACAAAGGTAATGGATGAAAAAGGTGAGGTGATCGGCAGGGTGCTGACCTGCGCAACAGATATGGGGATCACCTGGCACGAGGGAGAAATAGTCAGCATCTGTTCTGACAATCTTCCCCAGGATTTAAAAATTAAAGGGATCAGTTGTGGTTTTGTCATGGTTCAAAAAAGACTTGAACCCAAAACGACATTGACATTGAAAGAAGGAAAAAGAACCATAACGGCGACCATTGTGACAGATATCAGACCTGACAGAACAGCAAGAAAAAAAATGGATAATTTTATTTAACACTAATGATTGGAGATTATCATGAAAGAAATTAATGATCTTAACTTACCCGATGATGTAAAATACACAAAAGACCATGAGTGGGCAAAGGTTTCCGGAGACATTGTAACCATCGGCATCAATGATTATGCCCAGGATCAGCTTGGAGAAATTGTTTTTGTCGAGCTTCCTGAAGTGGGCGACACCTTTTCTGAAGGTGACGAATTTGGCAGTGTAGAGTCGGTAAAAGCTGTTTCTGAAATTTATATCCCGATTTCAGGAGAAATCGTCGAAATCAATGAAGACCTTGAGGAAGCCCCTGAACTTGTTAATGAATCCTGTTATGATGGCGGGTGGCTTATTAAAGTAAAGCCTGAAGATATAACCCAGCTGGATGTTCTTATGGACAAAGCCGCATACCTTGATATGCTGAAAGGATAAACTGCCATGCGCTATCTTCCACATACCAAAGAAGATATTGAAAGTATGCTCAAGGTTGCCGGACATTCTTCTCTGGACAGCCTGTTTGACTGCATACCAGATGATCTAAAAACCAAGGAAGGTATTGATATTCAGGAAGGCTTGTCAGAGTGGGAACTCAATGCCCACATGGAAGACCTTGCTTCTGCCAATATCGCCTGTAAAGAATACAAATGTTTTATTGGTGCCGGCAGCTACGACCATTACATTCCTGCCATTATCCCGTATTTAATTTCCCGGTCTGAATTCATGACAGCTTACACGCCCTATCAACCTGAAGTCAGCCAGGGAACCTTACAGGGAATATATGAATTCCAGACCATGGTGACACAACTGCTGGGAATGGATATCGCCACGGCCTCTCATTATGATTGCGGCACCGCCCTTGCCGAAGCAGCATTGATTGCCCTGAGAAAAGACAGGAAAGCAAATAAAATTGCCGTGTCATCCCTTACCCATCCAAGTCACAGACAGATTATGAAGACCTATATCAGCCCTGCCGGCTATGAAATTGTCGAGATTCCGTATACAAAAAACGGTCTCACAGATATAAGCGTTCTTGAAAATATGGCGGGTATTGCAGGAATTGCGATCCAGTCTCCTAATTTTTTCGGCAATATTGAAGATTTAAAGGCTTTTAAGGCAGTAGCAGAGTCAAAAAGAATATTGTTTATCACCTCTTTTACTGAAGCACTGGCATATGGTCTTTTGAAAAATCCCGGCAGTTTTGGGGCAGATATCGTTGCCGGCGAAGGCCAGAGTCTGGGTATTGCTAAATCCTTTGGCGGACCCGGTCTTGGATTGCTTGCAGGGACGCATAAGCAAATGCGAAACCTTCCGGGTCGACTCATTGGAAAAACCAAGGATGCAAACGGTGATCAAGGATTTGTATTGACCCTTGCCACAAGAGAACAGCACATCAGGCGGGAAAAAGCCTCTTCAAATATCTGTTCCAATAATGGCCTTAATGCCATGACCGCAGCCATGTATCTTGCAACCGTCGGTAAAATCGGTATCAGGGAAATTGCCCTGCAAAATCATGACAAAGCAGAATACTTAAAGGCAAATCTTGAAAAAGCAGGCTTTGAGCCGGTATTTGATACGCCTTTTTTCAATGAATTTGTCATGAAGGCACCGCTTGACTTTGAACAGAAAAGAGCAGACTTGATTCATCGAAAATGTATTTTTGCCGGAATGCATCTGGAGCCGTTTTATCCTGAACTCAAACACCATTATTTATTCTGTGCAACTGAAACAATTTCAAAAAGCGATATTGATCAACTGGTCAAGGAGGTGCAATAATGATTCAGCAACCTGGAACAAGCGGTCTTATTTTCAACGAGCCCCAGTTGTGGGACAAGAGCCGCGAGGGCCGCTGTGCCATGTCCCTGCCAAAGCCGGATGTTGACAGAAAAACACTGGATAACAGCCTTACAGGTGATGCGCCTGATCTTCCCCAGCTTTCCGAGCTGGATGTGGTCCGGCATTACACCCGCCTGTCCCAGTGGAATTTCGGGGTGGATTCAGGCATGTACCCATTGGGGTCCTGCACCATGAAATACAACCCTAAAACCAATGAAGTCCAGGCTGCCCGCCAGGGGTTTGCAGGGGCGCATCCACTGGCCGGGGATGAATTTTCTCAAGGGGCATTAAAGCTGATGTATAACCTTGAGCAATACCTGGCAAAGATTACAGGGTTTGATGCAGTTACCCTTCAACCGGCTGCCGGTGCCCACGGCGAACTTGCCGGTATGCTGATGATCCACGCGTTTCATGCAAAAAACGGAAAACAGCGATCAAAAATCATTATCCCGGATACAGCACACGGCACCAATCCGGCAAGTGCCAGCCTTTGCGGGTATGAGTCGGTTAATATTAAATCAGGGGAAAAGGGAATCCTCGACCCTGCAACCGTTGCCGCTGTCATGGATGAAGATACGGCAGGCATAATGGTTACCAATCCCAATACCCTGGGGCTTTTTGAATCCAATATCAAAGAAATAGCCGATATTGTTCATTCTAAAGGCGGACTCGTATATGGTGACGGTGCCAATATGAATGCCATTATGGGCATTGTCAAACCCGGTAAAATCGGTATTGATGTCCTTCATTTAAATTTGCACAAAACCTTTTCCACGCCCCATGGTGGCGGTGGCCCTGGATCAGGTCCTGTAGCCGTTGGCAAGACCCTTGAACCCTTTTTACCCATACCCAGAATTGTAAAAGACCTGGATTCCTATAAGTTTGTGACCGACTGCCCGGATACCATCGGCAGAATTCACAGCTTTTACGGGCATTTCGGCATCATGGTAAGAGCATATGCCTACATTCTGTCCATGGGAGGAGAGGGACTGAAAAAGGCCAGTCAACTTGCCGTCCTGAACGCCAATTATGTCAAGGAAAGCCTGAAAGGCACGCTGAACCTTCCCTATGACAGGCCCTGCATGCACGAATGTGTATTTAATGATAAACTTCAAAATGAGTATCATATTACCACAATGGACATGGCAAAAAGACTTCTGGATTATGGATTCCATCCCCCGACAGTCTATTTCCCCCTGGTTGTGGATGGTGCCTTCATGGTTGAGCCCACTGAAACAGAATCAAAAGAAGATATTGATCAGTTCATCGATGCGGTAAAAGCCATTGCAAAAGAAGCCCAAACCGATCCTGAGAAGCTTAAAAAAGCACCGTTTATCACAAAAGTCACACGGCTTGATGAAGTCGGAGCTGCTAGAAAACCATGCCTGAGAGGATAAACCCATCCCGGCGCTCTGCTGTATTTATGGATCTGGATCTTTTAGATTACAGAAGAGCGCTGGACCTTCAGGTGCAAACCCTGCATGCCAAGATGGATCAGTCACTTGTTGAAGACCGGATTCTTTTTGTTGAGCACCCGTCCGTATTCACGCTTGGCAAAAGAGGCGGAGAAGAAAATTTAAGTGTTTCCCGCAAATTTTTGAATTCAAAAAACATCGATGTGGTTCAAACCGACCGGGGGGGAAATATTACCTATCATGGCCCTGGTCAGGCAGTCTTGTATCCTATTGTTGATCTTGAAAAAAACAGGATCGGAGTAAAAGAGTTTGTATATGGCCTTGAAGAGATCATGAAAAAAACTGCCCTGGCCTATGGCATTGATGCAGACAGAAACCCCAAAAATCATGGTATCTGGGTTGAAAATTCAAAAATCGGCAGTGTGGGGATATCTGTTAAAAAAGGGATTTCCTTTCACGGTCTTGCCTTGAATATCTATCCTGATCTTGAACCCTTCTCATGGATTAACCCCTGCGGACTTACCAATGTATCCATCACCTCCATTAAAAAAGAAATTCAAAAATTCAAGTCAACCACTTGCGTCCCTAAAAGCGCCACCTTATCTATGGATTTGATAAAGAAAGCATTTATTACCCATTTTTCATCCATTTTTAATTATTCCATTATAAGTGAGAGCAATTGATTGTAAAGAGAAGAGAGGCGATGCAACAACAACCCAAAAAAATCGGAAAACCGTCATGGCTTAAAAAAAGCCTTCCAAAAGGCGGAGAGTATCAACGGGTAAGAGGCCTTCTGTCAAAGGCCAACCTTCATACGGTCTGCCAGGAAGCCAATTGTCCCAACATGTTTGAATGTTTTTCCAAGGATACATCCACATTCATGATTTTAGGATCTGAATGCACCCGGAACTGCAGATTTTGCAATGTTACACCCGGCAGCCCTTTAGCGGTTGATCCTGATGAACCCATGAGAGTTGCTACCGCAGCCCTGGATTTAAAATTAAAATATGTGGTCGTGACCTCTGTTACAAGAGATGATCTTGAAGATGGCGGCGCTTTGCATTTTGCGAACACCATTAACGCCATAAAATCAACCCTGCCGGATAGTCCACGGGTTGAAGTCTTAATCCCAGATTTTCAGGGAAATATTGCAGCATTAAACATAGTTGTGTCTGCAAAACCAGATGTCTTGAACCATAATATTGAGACGGTTCCAAGGCTTTATCCTTTGGTCAGGCCTGAGGCCAACTATTTGAGATCCCTTGATTTATTTGAAAATGTAAAAGCAATGGACAGATCACTGCCGGTCAAATCAGGGATTATGGTGGGCCTGGGTGAAACCGTTGATGAACTTGAGCAGACCATGACCGACCTGTTTGATCATGGCTGTGATATTTTAACCCTGGGTCAGTATCTTCAGCCCACGCCCAAGCATGCCAGTGTCG
>JAHJLN010000133.1 GCA_018821715.1 Pseudomonadota bacterium
TCAAGAATGGAAAATTGCTTGATAAGTTCGAGTATAGCTGCTATTTTACTGTTATTTTGTTTTAGCATATACTAACATCCTGAAAAGATAGGTTTTATTGATGAAAAGAGTTCTGCTTTCAGTTCTGATTCTTGTGGTTATAATTCCAGCGGCCTGGGTACTTATCTATAAATTTGAAGGCAAAAAACCCATGGTTGATATTGAACTGCCTTCCTTATACCTGAAAAAATCCTATGACATGTCTGTTGATGTGACGGATCATAATACAGGCCTTCGAAAGATTATCGTATCCATCATGCAGCAGGGTAAAGAAAAAGTCTTACTTGAAAAGCAATATAAACCCTCCTCCTTTTTAGGATTATTCCCCGGTTCAAGACAAACAAAAGATTCTTTTATTATTCCGGTTCAGTCCTGGAAATATGGAATGACGGACGGCGACGCCATTATTCGGATAATGGTATCTGATTATTCATGGAGAGGATGGAACAAGGGCAATATTTCCTATATGGAAAAAAAGGTGATTATTGATTCAATCCCCCCAAAGGTAAGTATTTTAACCAAACGACATAATATCGAACGTGGCGGAGCAGCTCTGGTTATTTATAAACTTTTTGAGGAAAATATAAAAAGTGGTGTCAGCGTCGGGGATAATTTTTTCCCGGGCCAGGCCGGACTGTTTGAAAATAAGAATATCCATGCGGCTTTTTTTGCGTTGAATGACCTGCAGGGTCCGGGTACTCAGATATCTGTCATTGCAGAAGACATGGCCGGAAATATAACAAAAAGTGGATTTCATCATTATATAAGGGATAAAAATTTTAAAACCGATATTTTAAATATTTCCAACCGGTTTTTAGAGCAGAAGATTCCGGATTTTGATATCGGCCCGAAGACAGGTTCTTTTCAGGGCGCAGAAAATCCATTGCTTGAAAAATTCTTATATGTAAATAGAGAGGTTCGAAAGAACAATGTTGAAACCCTATTTAACAGTTGCAAAATATCTGAGAATAAAAAATACTGGGACGGCAGATTTTTAAGACTCAAGGGATCTGCCAGAAGAGCCGGATTTGCGGATCGGCGGATTTATAAATATGCCGGCAATGAGATTGACAGGGCGGTTCATTTGGGCGTGGATCTTGCCTCAACATCCAATGCAGCCGTAAAAACCGCCAATTCAGGCCGGGTGATTTTAACTCAATTGGTAGGGATATTCGGCAATACCGTGATCATAGACCACGGATTCGGGCTTTGCAGTCTGTATGCCCATCTGAATCAGATTTCCGTAGCGGTTGGGGATAGTGTTAAACGGGGTGATGATATCGGTTTTACCGGCATGACAGGTCTTGCCGGCGGTGACCATCTGCATTTTTCAATGATTGTCCATAATGTGTTTGTAAATCCTGTTGAATGGTGGGATGATTCATGGATTGAAAATAACATTACCTCAAAAATTGAAGAGGTAAGGCAGATGCCAAATTGATGATTGTAAAGGGCTATTATGAGTGAATACAAAGTTAATAAAACAATTGAACAGATCAATAAAAAAATAGCTGCCGGTCAGGCTGTGGTGGTGACGGCAGAAGAAATTATCGATATTGCAAGAAAAGAGGGTATTGTTGAAGCGGCAAAAAAAATTGATGTCGTGACCACCGGGACATTTGCACCCATGTGTTCTTCCGGCGCATTTATCAATATCGGCCAGTCCAAACCCCTGATCCGGACAACGAAAACCTGGTTCAACAATGTACAGGCGTATTCGGGTGTGGCGGCAGTGGACTGTTATCTGGGCGCCACCCAGACCTGTGAAGATGATCCGTTAAACAAGCGCCATCCCGGTGAATTCAATTATGGCGGCGGACATGTAATCCAGGATCTGGTGGCAGGAAAACAAGTTCACATAAGGGCGGAAAGCTATGGCACAGACTGTTATCCCAATAGAAAAATAGAAAAGCTTGTCACCTTGAAAGACCTGCCCAATGCCATGTTGTGCAACCCTCGAAATGCCTATCAGAATTATAATTGTGCCATTAATAAATCCGATAAGATAAAATATACCTATATGGGCACATTGAAATCCGATATGGGGAATGCCAACTATTCAACATCCGGTGAACTCAGTCCCCTGCTCAACGATCCTTACCTGAAAACCATCGGTGTCGGTACCCGGATATTTTTAGGCGGTGCACAAGGGTATGTGACATGGACCGGAACCCAGCATAAACACCAGGTGGAGAGAGGCTTGAACGGGGTCCCGGTTGCACCTGCAGGAACCCTTTCCGTGATAGGAGATTTAAAAGAAATGTCTCCTGAGTGGCTTGTGGGACAAAGTATTCGAGGATACGGCATTTCACTTTCCGTTGGTTTTGGCATCCCGATTCCGATTTTAAATGAGGAAATTCTAAAATACACATCGGTTTCCGATGATCAGTTGTTCACCCAGATCGTTGATTATGGTCATGATTATCCCCAGGGCATTTCAAAATCCTATGGCCAGGTCAGCTATGCAGAACTCAAGAGCGGCGCCATTATGATCAAAGGCAGGAAAATTCCAACCGTTCCTCTATCCAGTATGGTAAAAGCACGAAAAATTGCTGATATCTTAAAAAGATCCATACAGAAAGCAAAGTTCTTTATCGGTCAACCCCAGCACATGTTCTATTAGATGAATTCAAGAAGGATATAAAATGACAGAAAAGAAACCCAAGAGTTCTTTGCGGGAAAATACAGAAGCAGTTATCATAGCGATTATTATTGCCATGTTTATCAGAACATTTATTCTCCAGGCATTTAAGATTCCATCCGGGTCCATGCTGGAAACGCTTCAAATCGGAGACCAGATTCTGGTCAATAAATTTATTTACGGGGTAAAAATTCCGTTTACGGCCGGGAAAGTTCTTTTCCCGGTAAAAGAGCCTCAAAAAGGGGATATTGTTGTCTTTAAATTTCCTGAAGATCCTTCCAAGGATTTTATTAAACGGGTGATTGCCACTGGCGGCGACACGGTTGAAATTATCAATAAAAAGCTGTATGTAAATGACAAACCAGTAGAAGACGAGATCTATGCCAAATATGAAGACAGCAGAATAATTACTGGAATGCGAAGCCCAAGGGATAATAAAGAAAAATTTATGGTTCCGGAAAATAAGCTGTTTGTCATGGGGGATAACCGGGACAATAGTCATGACAGCAGATTCTGGGGATTTGTTGATCTTACGGCCGTCAGAGGAAAAGCGTTTATCATTTACTGGTCATGGAATAAGGATAAATTCGGGGTCAGATGGAATAGACTTGGTGATATAATTAAATAAGGTAGCAACCATGTGGTTTGAAAAAAAAGATATCCTTGATATTGAGTCTCTTGAATCCAATGAAATTTCAATGATTCTCGATACCGCCCAGGGGATGAAGGAAATTAATGAACGACCTGTAAAAAAAGTGCCCACATTAAGGGGGAAAACCATTGTTCTTTTTTTCCAGGAACCGTCAACAAGAACAAAGCTGTCTTTTGATACGGCTGCAAAAAGGCTTTCTGCCGATTGTCTGTCCATTTCAAAAAGTTCTTCAAGTATCGTAAAGGGTGAGACCCTGATCGATACAGCCAAAAACCTTGAAGCCATGAAGCCGGATGTCATTGTCCTGCGGCATCCGTCATCAGGGGCCCCCCATCTAATCGCAAAGCATGTGAAATCTTCGGTTATCAATGCAGGGGACGGAATTCATTCCCACCCCTCCCAGGCATTGCTGGACATGATGAGCGTCAGGGAAAGAAAAGGAAAAATCAAAGGGTTAAAGATTTCCATTATTGGTGATATTGCCCATTCAAGGGTTGCACGATCCGATATTACCGGGTTTTCAAAGATGGGCGCCTTTGTCAGCATCTGTGCACCTCAAACCATGATCCCAATGGGAATTGAAAAACTGGGATGCACAATATCGCCGAATATCGAAGCCTGCATAGATGGGGCAGATGTCATCATGATGCTCAGAATCCAGAAAGAAAGACAGGGAAATATCCTTTTTCCCACAGAAAGGGAATATGCAACACTATTCGGATTGAATAAAACAAGACTGAAACTTGCCAAAAAGGATGCCCTTGTGATGCATCCCGGACCCATGAACAGGGGCGTTGAAATATCAAGCGATGTGGCTGATGGCGACTGTTCCATGATTTTAGAGCAGGTCACCAACGGTGTTGCCTTGCGGATGGCATTATTTTATCTGGTGGCAGGAGGTAGCAGACATGCGGATTCGGATTAAAGGGGCACAGGTTCTCGACCCTGGAAATATTGATGCTAAAAAAGATATTATCATCAACCATCATCTTATTGAAGCCGTTGTTGACCCTGAAGGCCATGAAACCGCATCAGATATTGAAACCATTGATGCCAGCGGGATGATCGTTGTACCCGGCCTGATGGATATTCATGTTCATTTAAGAGAGCCTGGGCATGAATATAAGGAAACCATTGAAACCGGTCTTATGGCTGCAGCCAGTGGCGGCTTTACAGCCGTATGTTCCATGCCCAACACCCATCCGGTGAACGATAACAGCCAGGTGACAAAATTTATTATCAATCGCGCAAAAGAGCTCGGGCTTTCAAGAGTATATCCGGCAGGATCAATCACCCTGGGGTCAATGGGGAACACACTGGCTGAAATATATGACATGAAACAGGCCGGGGCTGTGGCGGTCACCGATGATGGAAAACCGGTTGAAAATTCAAACCTGATGCGGCGGGCTTTGGAATACTGCAAAGGTCTCAATATTCCGGTTTTTGTCCATGCCGAAGACACAAGCCTTGTGGATGGCGGGTCCATGAACGAAGGGTTTTTTGCAACCTTCTGGGGCATAAAGGGAATTCCCAATGCTGCCGAAACCAGTATGGTGGTCAGAGACATTGCACTTTCAGAGCTCACCGGCGCACCACTTCATTTTTGTCATATCAGTACAAAAGAATCTGTTGAAGCCATCCGGCAGGCAAAAAAAAGAGGGGTAAAGGTTACCTGTGAGACAGCCCCACATTATTTCACCCTGACGGATGAGAATGTGAAAGACTATAACACAAACTTTAAGATGAATCCGCCCCTGCGGTCTGAACAAGACAGACAGGCCATTATCCAGGGCCTTTGTGACGGAACCATTGATTTGATTGCATCAGACCATGCGCCCCACAGCGTGATAGAAAAAGATGTGGAATTTGATCGGGCAGCGTTTGGCATTATCGGGCTTGAAACCGCTTTGCCGTTGTCATTAAAACTGGTTCAAGACGGATTCTTAACCATGGAAGCCTTAATCAACAAAATGTCAAAGCATCCGGCAAAACTGATCGGCATCAACAATGACATCAAGCCGGGCAATGCTGCGGATTTAACCCTAATCGATCCTGAAGACACCTATGAAATCGATCCTGAAACCTTTAAATCCAGGAGTAAAAACACCCCATTTTCAGGACTTAAGGTCAAAGGCCGTGCAGTTTTAACCATGGTAAACGGCAAGGTCGTATACCAGCGGGATGATGAATGATGAATCAAACACATAGAATCCTTGTGGTTGATGATGAAACAAGCATGCGGGAGTTTCTTGAAGTTTTATTGTCCAAAGAAGGATATATGGTGTCAGATGCCAAAAACGGCAAACAGGCAGTGAACATGATTCAAAAAAATGATTACGATCTTGTTCTGTCTGATATCCGTCTGGGTGATATCACAGGCCTGGAAATCTTAAAAGAAGCAAAAAAGAAGAATCCGGATACGGTTGTCATCATGATATCCGCATATTCTACAACGGAAATTGCGGTTGAAGCCATGAACGAGGGGGCCTATGATTTTGTTCCCAAGCCGTTTGATAATATTGAATTAAAGCAGACCATCCAGCGGGCCCTTGAATTAAAGAGCCTGGATCATGAAAAAGAAAATACCTCATCCGAACTTCGCAAAAATATACATTTTAACCGGATTATTGGTAAAAGTCCCGGAATGCTGGCCATTTATAAAAGGATAGAACAGATTGCCCCGACAAAAACCAATGTGTTGATAACCGGAGAAAGCGGAACCGGTAAAGAATTGATTGCAAGAGCCATTCATGAAAATTCAGATCGAGGGGATAAACCCTTTGTGGTGGTCAATTGCGGCGGCATACCGGATACACTGATAGAGAGTGAATTTTTCGGCCATGTCAGGGGGTCATTTACAGGAGCGGTTACAGATAAGCAGGGGCTTTTTGAGGCTGCGGATCAGGGAACTATTTTTTTAGATGAAATCGGCGAGCTGTCTCCCATCCTGCAGGTCAAGCTGTTGCGGGCTGTGCAGGAGACCTCTTTTAAACCGGTTGGCGGAACAAAAGAGATAAAAGTCGATGTCAGAATTATCTCTGCCACCAACAAAAAGCTTGAGCAGGAAGTCATTGAAGGAAACTTCAGGGAGGATCTTTTTTTCCGGCTCAATGTTATTCCCATCAAGGTTCCGCCATTGCGGGACAGAAAAGGGGATGTGGCACTTTTGTCCATGCATTTTGCTGAAAAGTATTCAAAAAAAATGGGAAAAGATATTGTAAAACTTTCCTCCTATGCCATTGATTTCTTAAATAAATACAGTTTTCCCGGCAATGTCAGGGAACTTGAAAACTTAATCGAACGAAGTGTTGCCCTTTCTTCCACCAACATTATTTTACCTGAAAGCCTGACCATTTCCATGCATAAAAAACGCAGATGGGTTGAAGGAATTGAAGGAAGACGCTTTGATCTTTCTGAAGTCGAGCAGGGAGTTGATCTGGATGATATCATGTCAACCATTGAACAGGCCTATCTTAAAAAAGCCATGGAACTTGCAGGCGGCAATAAAAGCAAGGCTGCCGACTACCTGAACCTGAGTTTAAGATCCATCCGCTACCGCCTGGATAAAGGCGATTGATCACACAAAAAAAAATAGTATTAAGGATTAAGCATGTCAATAGTAGACATTAGATGGATTCAGTAATTTCAGTCAGGCTGTGAAACCAACCAATGATATAGCGTGACAATTTTTGTTAAAAAAAAATAAAATTTGTTACTTCAAGATGGCTGCAAAACTTACCCGCCCCTCCTTTTTTTTTATAAAAAATTAATAATTTAGTTTTAATATCAGATGGTTAAACAACCGATCTTTTAAAATGGCATTGTGGCATGCTCATTGCAAAATAGAATTTTCAAGTTTAGAAATGATTTGTAAAATTAACCCAACATAAGGAGACAAGGCCATGACACAAAAAATGCTTAGAAAAAATCAAAAAGGTTTTACATTGATCGAATTGATGATCGTTGTTGCCATTATCGGTATTCTGGCAGCCATTGCAATTCCGAACTTTCGTAACTACCAGATGAAAGCTAAGACGGCTGAAGCAAAAACCAATATCGGTGCCATCAGAACATCCCAGGAAACATATAAGGCTGAAAATGATTTGTTCCTTGCATGCGCCGTCAATGGTAACGCTGCCGGTACGACGCCAGCCAAAGTCGCCTGGGCAGATAACGCGGGAGGTACGTATACAACAATTGGCTATGCACCAGCCGGAGATATTTATTATGCATATGCAGTTGCAGTCGGTGCGGATGCGGCCGGTAATGCAGCGCAGGAAATGGCAATTGACGCCATGGGTGATCTGGACGGCGATGGTGTTTCAGCATTCTTTACGATGTCCAGTGATGGTGCCCTGGTAGGTACGCAAAGTGCTGCTGCAAGTGCTACTGCCTGGGTAATTACTCCTTCCGGCGATGACTTCTAAGGTATAAACAAATTAACATAAAGGGTGAAGTCAGAAGGTTGGTTTCACCCTTTTTAATTTCATGCAGTGACGATTGTGCAGTGGGTCAAATCTGTTGCTGTCATATCACAATGATCAGCATAGATTGCTCGGTCCGGCTATCAACAGATCAATTGACCATGGAGGCAAGCCATGTTGGAAAGAAGTCAAAAGAAAAATCAAAAAGGGTTTACTTTGATTGAAGTGATGATTGTTATTGCTATTATCGGAGTCCTTGCCGCCATTGCCATTCCCAATTATAAAAATTATCAGTTTAAAGCTAAATCAGCTGAGGCAAAAACAAACCTGGGTGCCATCAGAACTATGGAAGAAGCCTACAAAGCTGAAAATGATGCGTATTATGTCTGTGCGGCAAATCCGGTTGCAGTGCCCGGGGTTTCAAAAGCTGCCTGGGGCGCGCCTGCAAACTTTACATTCATCGGATTTGCACCCACAGGAAGGGTTTACTATCAATATTCGGTTGCCGCGGGCACTGCGACCATTGCGACCACTTTTTTATCAACGGCAACCGGAGATCTTGATGGCAGCGGCCCAGGGTCTCAAGGCGCATTCACTATTGACGAAACGGCTACATTTACTGATGCCAACCCGGGTGTTTGGTAGAATAACTTGTGTATTACAATAAAATCATTTAAATTTAGAATCAGGACTCTAAAGGTTATCACAAGTCAGTTTTTTTAACAGTTTATTAATCGGGTATGTTTTAAATAATCACTTCCATGCAAAAAAAAATAATCTTGTTCATGGTTCTGGTATCCTGCATGGCAGGTTTGTTTTTCACCAGCGTTAAAATCGACAAAAAATATCCGCCAGTGGTCATTGAAGATCTGCTGTACCTGCCGTCTGGTAAATTTTTAAAAGGTGCTGCCCTTGGGTATGATGAAATGCTTGCAGACCTTTTATGGATAAAGGCGCTTGCCTATTTTGGCGGCCATGCGGTCACGGATCAGGACTATACCTGGTTAAGCCATATTCTTGATATTGTTACCACCCTGGATCCTTTTTTCCAGTATCCCTATGAGTTTGGCGGTGTCATTCTTGCCACGGAAATCAATGACGTGGATAAAAGCAATGAGCTCCTTGAAAAAGGGATGAAAAATGTATTAAAAACCCATAAAAGATACTGGTATTTTCCTTTTTTTATGGCTTTTAATTATATGTACTACAAAAATGACTTTAAAACAGCTGCACACTATCTTGAAATGGCATCAAGATTTCCCCAAAGCCCGGAATACCTTCCTTTGCTTGTTTCAAGGCTCTATGCTGAGGCAGATTCACCTGAAATTGCCATGGTGTTTCTTGCGGAAATGATAAAAAGCACTCAAAAGCCGGAACTCAAAGAAAAACTCAAACTTCGGTTAAACCAAGTCATCAATCAAAGCAATATTCAATTCCTTGAGGATGCACAGGGGCAGTTCTTTTTAAAATATTACAGATACCCGGAAAGCATTGATGAAATGGTTGAAACCGGGTTTATCTTTTATATTCCTGTGGACCCCAGGGGCGGGAAATACTATATATCAAAACAAGACCACAGCATTAAAAACACAAAAAAAACAGAAGCACTCAAAGTTCACATTGATAAAAAAAAGAACGTTAAAATTAATATGCAACCCATACAATAGGATTAAGGATGGGAAACGTGACAGGTTCAGCAGCAATTAAAATCAGAGCGTTGCAAAAGACATTTTCCAATGGCTGGGGAAAACGGTCCGTTATTATTAAAAACTTGAATCTGGATATCATGGACAATGAAATATTCGGTTATCTCGGGGCAAACGGGGCTGGAAAAACAACCACCTTTAAGTTGATGCTCGGGCTTATTTTCCCAGATAAAGGGGATGTTTTTTTTTGGGAAAAACCTGCTGCTGATTACAAAAACAGGTCTTTTATAGGATACCTGCCGGAAAACCCCTACTTTTATTCTTATCTTACGGCAGAAGAATCCCTTGATTTTTATGCAAGCCTGTTTGATATGAACACAACCGTAAAAAAACAGCGAGTGGCAGAAATGCTTCACCTTGTGGGGCTGAACCATGCAAAAGATCTTCAGCTGAGAAAATTTTCAAGAGGCATGCTTCAGCGTATCGGTATTGCCCAGGCCATGATCAATGATCCCAAACTTCTGATTCTTGACGAACCCATGTCAGGCCTTGACCCCATGGGAAGAAAAGATATGCGGGATATTATACTGAACTGCCGCGATCAGGGAAAGACGGTAATTTTTTCTTCCCATATCATATCAGATGTGGAACTGATCTGTGACAGGGCCAGCATCCTTTCAAAGGGTGAATTGAAACAGGTCGTTGAAATGGATGACCGGCAAAACACGGAAGACAGCATCTGGGAAATCATATGCCAGGGCAATGCCCTTGATATTTCAACCATCAAAGAATATGGAAAGATAAAACATCTTGTCACCGGAAACAGGAATATTTTTTCCACAACAGATAAAGGTCTTGCAAACAGGATGATGGATGAAATAAAAAACCAGGGGCTTGATCTGATTTCATTTGGTTCAAGACGAAAAAACATTGAAGATATATATATAAAAAGTGTCAATGTTGAGGGGAAAAACCATGGGTAAAATAATGGCCATTGCCTTGAATACTTTTAGAGAGTCCATCAGAGACAGAATTTTTTACAGCCTGCTTTTTTTTGCAGTTGTTTTAATTCTTTTTTCAATGGTATTGAGCAATCTGACCATTGGAGATCCTTTAAAAATTATCAAGGATTTCGGTCTGGGGTCCATCTCTATTGTCGGAACCCTGATTGCTATTTTTGTCGGTATCGGCATGGTTTACAAAGAAATGGAAAAAAGAACCATATTTGTCATTTTGTCCAAACCATTGGCCCGGTGGCAGTTTCTCATCGGCAAATACTTCGGGTTAAGCCTCACGATTCTAGTGGAGGTGGCAGTGATGTCAATCCTTTTATTTGTTTTATGTTTCCTGTATGTCCCCCAGGTGCCATGGAATCTTTTGTATGCCATTATTCCCATATTTTTTGAAATTGTGCTCATTCTTGCCGTGGCTTTTTTGTTCTCAACGTTTTCAACATCTTTTCTAAGCGGCATGTTTACCTTGAGCATATTTATCATCGGGCATTTTACCAGGGATTTGAAAAGTATTGCACAAACAACGCAAGATGCTGTGTTCCAGGCATTTTCCAATGTTCTTTATTATGTATTGCCAAACCTTGAATATTTAAATTATAAAACAAGAGTCGTGCATCATCTTGGCATTACCATTTTTGAAGTAATGCTTTCTCTCGTCTATGCCATATTCTATACAACAGTCGTATTATTGATAGCCATCTTTATCTTTCAGCGGCGAGATATCAATTAAGCGTTTTCAATTTGTTGTTTTTATTCAGGAATAGGCTTTTTACCAAATTCAATCTGAAAAACAACGGAAACTGCATTCTTGCAGTTTCCATCTGAGCATTCATAGCTGATAAGCGCATACACTGGAAATTGAATTTTATTTATGATAACGGCTTCTCCATTGAGATCTGAAAACAGGGTGGTTTCCGATCTTGTAAATGTCCTTTCCTGGGTTATAATTGATCCAGGTTTGATGGCCTTGATCATATGACGCTCTGTCTTTAATGTGGAATCAGCAATGGCTGTGCTGAACAAGCCTGTCATAATACCTGCAAGCGCTATAATCATTATAAGTGTAATTTTGGCTTTTTGCATGACACTCCTTTGATTGTTAATCATTTTCCATCCAGGATTTTATCCCGCTCCTGGTTTTAAGGGCTGGATCAATTTCTTCCTCTTTTATATCCCCCCTGCTGGTTTGGATAAATGCTGAGACTTTGCCCCCCTCCTGTTTTCCTATATGAATTCCTGGAGAAGAGGCCAGGCCGTCCCCAAGGCTTTTTACATCGATGACTTTTTTCTCGATGTTGCCGCCAATGGTGATGTTAACCAGGCCATTTGTAAAAGTAGCGTTGGTAAAGGCTGTGCCGGTTAAATAATACAGGCCGTATAAATAACCATCCCCGCCAAAGCCGCAAATATTTGAATTGGGAAGAAAAGAGGAGGTCAACACGGTTCCGCCGATGATTCCGGGTTTAGAGATGACCATTTCCCCGGTGTTGTAAAGGGTTCTGTACCAGCCGTCCTTTACCAATACCGCATCGATGAGCTGATAAAAATCTCCAAAATAGGTTGTGCCGGCATTATTATTGTATACCAGCCCGTTGTCCAGAACAATATAGTTATCAGAATTTAAAAGATCGGTTGTTAAAAGGGTAAGATCACTTGACGTGCTGTGGTAGTATCCGTCATTGAATTTAAGCGTACAGGTAGCTGGGGCAGGCAGGCAGGTTCCATGTTCCTTATTGAAAAACGGGTCCTTGATTCCAAAAATATACTGCTGGTCTGTGCTGTTTTTATCGTCTTCAGCAAGGTAACGGCCAGTGCCAAAGATGACCCAGGCGTTTTGTTTGGCGTCAACTGTAAGGATGGGTGCGGCGGTAACCGGTGCCGGGGATTCAAAAAGTCGTGAAAGTGTCCATGGATTGCTTGAATCAATGGGGTTGTCAATATAAACACCGTCATCCAGGTCTCCGTATTCACAGGTGCCTGCTGAACAGGAAAAGGGTACCTTTATCCTGTAAAGGGATCCTTTCCAGCTGGTTCCGGCCCCGGCATTATCATCATAGGTTTGACCGATATAGATGGAATCCACACTGTAGTTCATGTTTTTGTCAAGGGAAACCGCCGGTCCCATAAATGCGTCATCTTCTGCGGTTTCAAAAAGCCAGTCAGGGTTGGGGGAAGTCCCCTGATTTTTATAGGGCTCTCCTGTTTTAAGGTCCACAACAAAGATATGGCCTTTTTTATTGCTGATGCCGGTGTACTCCGCAGGTCCGGATCCAAACACGGCATACCATTTCTCATTCACCTTTACAATGGAAGGATAGGACGTGGTCAGCCCCATGTCTGTGGCGTTTTCAGCTGTTTCAGCAGAGGTGGCCGGAACGGCATAGCTTTTTTCCCATAAAAGCCTCGGGTTTCTCGGGTCTGTAATGTCAATGGCAGAGTAGGTCGGGTAAAAATGGCGGGTTTCATTGGTTGTGCTGCCGGTGCCGTCATCATAATCGCCCTTGGCCCAGATGTGTTTCCCGCCGTAATTGAGCCCGGCCAGAAGGATTGTTCCCCAGTTGTCCTCTGTGTCTGAATCCGTATAATGGGTATCGTCAGGAAGGATTTTGGCATCAAATATTTTTGGTTTCAGATCTGCATAATAAACATGGGTATAATCTTGTGACGGGAGCCATTTAAGATGGGGAAGAAGAGACTGGGGAATATAGGCCCACAATTCTTCGCCAATACTTTCTCCGGCAGAGGCAACAGCAGGCTTTTCAAATTTTTTATTTGTCTTGTTGTATTTCCAGGAGGTAAAGGCATGGATCATACCGTCATTGCCCCCCACATAGACCATGGTCTCCCTGTCTTTGATGGCAAGATAAAAATCATAATAGGATTCATCTGAATATAAAATGTCGTAATTATCAAACGGTGTGGCTACAAGAACGGGTGATGAGTTGATAATATCCCCCAGCTTCCAGTCCTGGCCGTCAATTTCTCTTCCCCGGATCAGAGCGCTCCCGGTAAAACCTGAATTGCTGCCGCGGATAAAATTGATGATATTTTCAAACCTGTTCGTGTGGCTTGCACCCAGGTGGCTCCAGGTGGTGTCATCTTCAACGCCAAGGTATGGTTTGAGCTTTGCTGCGGATGTTTCAAAACTGACAACCTCACCATCAGTATCAAAGGGGTCATCCAGGGTCTCTCCGTCTATGGACTGATTTTTGTTTTTGTCAATAAAGGTAAAAATTTTTCTGTCGGAAGGAGATCTCTGGGCAAGGCGAGAGCCTGTCTCCCATATCGGGAAAATATCCTGTATGGTAACAGTGTCCACCGGCAGGGCAACGCTTGTATCCGGATACGGATCAGAAGACGAAACAGCATATCGTTCAACCTTGATATCTCCGTTGTCATCAATATATTTGATGATGCGATCCGCATTGAGGTCCAGCTGGCTGTTCAGATTTGAGTCTTCCCGGATATTTCCCATGGGATCGAGCCACAAAGATTGGAGATAGCCGACCCATTCAACGTCTTCTCCTGTGGTCGGAACAGTTGGCTGGAAATAGGCCTGGACAATATTTCCATCTCCTTCAGTAGCAGAGGAAATAATGGATACGGAAGTACCGGAGGAAGCCTTTTTAAGGATGTCTGTAATGGCTTTGCCCAGGGCTTTTTCCAGGGCATACCCATCGGTTGCTTCAAAATAATTGTCCGGGTCGCCGTCCCCGTCTTTGTCCCATTCAAGCCTGTTGGCTGCAACCGGTTCACCAATCAGACCATCCGGTCTATTGTCGCCATCCCTGTCTTCAAACCCGCCGTTCCTGGCGGCATTTTTCAGCAGCGTTCTTGCGTTGGCATCATCCCCCAGGGCAAATACCGTATACAGATCAATGTGCTGATCCCCTGCAAGATCACTTCTTAAATCAACAGTATGGGCATACAGGGCCACATCATCCAGAAAATCAGTTCCATTGTCGGGATAATCACAGGTGCCCCCGGATTCGGTACAAGAAGTGTTGTCGTTGCCATCTCCATCATAATCCTTTAAAAAAGCCGGTATCATGCTGTCTTTGGTGGATGCGCCATCGGTTAAAAGGATGACAAAACCCTTTGCACAGGAAACAAATTCCGAGCCGTTATAATACGGGTCCTGTCCGTCGTTAGCGTTCGGAATAACATTGTTGGGATAATCCAGGCCGGCTGCGACATCTTCCTGCTTAAAATACTGGGTGGCCACATAAAAGGCTTCGGCAAGGGGGGTCCAGGTATCACAGCCTGTATTCTGGAGGTCGGTAATCAGAGAGGTCATATTGGTCCCGATTGTGGAGGCAATATATCCGCCGCTTGCATTATTTCCGGTTCCGGCATTGAAAAATTCATTACCCCATCTTGCCTTGTCACCGTATCTTTGAAGGACACCTGCGATATAATTATCAGAGTCATAGAAAAAAAAGTCATCCGGTTCATAGAGTGCGTTTTTCTGTATTTTAATATCGAACCTGGCCATATAACCCGAAGAGGGGTCTGTATCATTATCTACATAAATATACCCCCCATTCATTTCATAATGATAATCCCCGTCATAGGGAGAGACTGCCGCAGCTCCTGTCGTGTTCTGGCGCCTGATAAAATTCCGGCTGGACTGGTCAGGGGTTTCCCCGTATACGACCTGGTTTCCTCCACCTGTTCTGGATGTGACAAGACCGCCCATGAGCACTTTTCGTAATACGTCAATTCTTCGCATGGACAGCCAGTTCAACCAGTTGCCGTCCCAGAGCCCTTCGGAAACAATGGTTGCATCGGAAAGCGTTGTGGCTGTTCCGCCCAAGGTTTTAATGTTCCAGTATCCAGCTCCTGCAGGGCTGCCGGAGTAACTGACTTTTTTATATTTATGATCAAACTTGTTGGTGTTCCAGTAGTAGAAATAATTCGGGTTGAAATAGCCGTAATATATTTGTTTGGAGGCATCATAGGGCTCTCCTTTATAGGTTTCGTTATTGACCGTATTGTCACCCGCATAGGTGCCGTAAGCATTGAAATTCATGCTTCCGGAATTATCAAGCATGATCAGTATATTGGGCTTTACCGTGTCTGCCATAAAAAGCGGATAGGAAGTATAGTCACTCATTATGGGCTCGGCAGCGTATCCTGTATAATTGTGAGCCATGCCCATGGAAATAAGGACTGAAAAGCCAAGAATTAAGGATAATTTCTTCATGATTACAAACCTCCTGCAGCGCCAACAACTTTCAAGTAGGTGGCACCTATGGTTGTTGATGAATTGTCTGGCCCGCTCCCGATTGAATCCAAGCCAAAATATATGCCTTTCATGCTGGTTCCGGCCCCTTCCGCACCACTGGCAAATTCAGCACCACCGCCGATAAGGGTAATGCTTCGCAGCCGTTCAATATCAACGATAATATTATTGATTCCGTCACTTTGGAATGAAATATCCGCAGCAGTATCATAGGTTTCAAATCCGGCAAGCTCACGGAAAAGCGTTCTTCCGTTCGAGTCATTTGTTCCGGTATCAAAATAGGTGAACGGGGCGGGATTGCCGATGTTGGGTGTTGATTTGGTATCAATGGCTTCTGAAATGATTTTGGGGATGGTGAACACACCGGAATCTGCATTGTGGAAAGAAATTTTATAGTTTTTATCATTTGCAGCAATTTGAATTTCCGTTACACTGGTTTGATTTGCTGCCAGGCCGATAATAGTGAGCACCACCAGGATAAGCATTGCAATGATAATGGTAGAGCCGTTTTCATTTTTAAGATGAGAAAAAATATTTTGTTTCATTTTTTTAATATTTCCTGTTCAAAAAGATTTTTCCCTTATATTGAAGACTTGACGGCATTAAACACCAGTTGTTTTTGAACGCCTCCATCTTGCCAGGTTACGATAATACTGATCTTTTTTGAGCCTGTAACCGGTTCATCAATGGCAATGTTCCAGAATATGGTGTAATTGCCATTTGTTTCGTTAAAATCCGCCGTGCCGGTTGTATTGTGCCCAAGTCCAAAATTATTGCCCGAATTATCGATTCCATCATTGTTGGTATCCTGGCCGGTTCCGTCTCCGTCGGTATCATTGAGTGTGGCATCGTTATAGTCAATTGCAAGCAGTTGCTCCAGCTTGTTTTGGCCCAGGGTAGCGCATTCTGTGAGATCCATGCCATAGGAATTGTCTGATATGGCATGGATTTGCATGGCGGAAATGCCCAGTATTCCAATGGACAGGATCAGCATTGTGATCATGATTTCTATCAGGGTAAACCCTTGATCTGTTTTTTTCAGTATCATTTATAATCCTGTATTCCTGCATTTAATAGTTGTACTTAAAAGCCTTCGCCTGAAATTATCATTTGAAGTGATTTTCTGGTTTCCAACGATATAGGTGAAGGTATTTGTAAAGTCCCGGTCAGGTTTTTCAGTCATTACCAGCATCCATACTTTGACAGCCCTTATCGTATCCAACTCAATAACTGTACTGGTATCAACGCCTGTGATAAGTTCATTGGTGGCTGCACCCGGTGCATCCGCACTATCAATGGTGCCGTCATCATTGGTGTCAAGACGGTCCCAGTCTCCGTCCCCGTCGGCGTCAACCGCCCAGATAATATTGCCGTTGGGAGACCGGTCCATCACACCGTCATTATCTGAATCATATGCATAGGCAAAACCGATCGCATGAACAAATTCGGATAGTGCAGAACCTCCGGGAGTTCTTCTAAGAGTATCATTCGTGCCGTCACCATCCTGGTCATAGAGCTGGTAAAGAAATGTTTCCCCTGCTCCGGGGATCTCCCCATCTCCATCCAGGTCACAATTAAATCCCATGCTGGTTGCTCCGGCGCTGGTGATGGCATAAAGCCCTGATTCAGTTGGATCATATCCGGCCATTCTGATTTCCCTTGCCATCATATCAAATCCAGCTCTTAAGGATTGCTGCATGGCGACAGTCTGCTCCTGGATCAGATAACTTTTGTTCTGGGTGGTAAAGCTTTGATAGATACCGGCAATTATGACTCCTGAAATAACCAGGACAACCATGATCTCAATTAATGTGAATCCGTTGGCAGAATTTAAAGGTTTCGCCAAAGGAAAATTAATCCCATATCGTTCCATTGAATTTCCTCATTCTGATGCTGCCGGTGGTTAAAACCGTAACACCATAACAAATCGTGCTATTGATATTATCAAGATATACAGAGCCGGAGCTTGCAGTTCCCTTGCCTGTAAACGATAGGATGGCGGCCTGGGTGATTGCAGCAGTGCTCCAGTTTGTGACGGCGGCGCCTGAGCCGTAATCAACACCGTTCTGGTAATCTGCAAGCAATATGGTTTCTTCACCTGGCGTGATGGCGCCATCGTTGTCATCATCAAAATAATAGCGGCCTGGAGTGACGGTTGAATCAAATCTTAATCGGACAGTGGTGTTGTTTTTTATGGCCATGATCCTTGCTTTCTGAAGATTTGACATCAGCTGCCGTGCAGCTGTTTTCAAACGAATGTCAGGATATATGGTCAACAGGTTTGGCACGGCAATGGCAATGGCGATACTTATAATACCAATGACAACAAGCAACTCAATCATTGTAAAGCCATCATAGTTTTTCATTATATTTAATCTCCATTTTTATAGAAAAGTATTCTGCAAAAAATATGCCTTAATACCAATTAAACGTCAGCCAATTGATCAGAATAAGAATATTATGAAAAGGATACTGATCTCCGTCTTTATTGTCAAGATCGATGTTTAGGCTCTGGAGGTCACAGGGATGAAGAGTAAAAACCATAATTTCGCACATTTTTAAACATATAAGGATATATTGCCCAGGCATGTTACAAAGATACAGTACAAAGAGAATAAAAAATATCAAATGAAGCCGAAATATTTAAATATCACAACCTTTGATTATATTTAACCATTTATCCGTCCGGATCATTTTTCTGCTTTAGGTTTTTTAACACTTAAACTTGAGCCCTGGTGTTTGACTTTTTCTATAAATAGTTTTAGAAGATACTATTCTTAATTCAAATGAAAACCCAGGTCGTTTAGGAGGAAAGATGAAAGCAAGACGTAATGTGAAATCCGTTATAAATATTGTGGCAGTTGTGTTGTTAGCCTTTCTTGTTTCCGGATGTATCGGAGACATGTTTTCAAAAAAACCTGAAGATGGGCAGACATCAAGTACCCAGCCGAAATCCAGGAAAACCACTGCCGTGTATTATGATTTTGAAGATGTTTTAATTCCCATGGAGCTGTCTGTTGTTAACGAGAGAACCGTTGTTGTGTCTACGCCGGGATTTACTTCAGGCATAATTACTCTGCGGGGCAGGGTTGAAAGACGGTCATTGTTTAATTTTTTTACCAATAACATGCAAAAAGACAATTGGACGGTCCTCAGCCAGATCAAATCTCCGGGCACAACGATTATGGTGTTCCAGAAAACGGCCAGAACTGCCGTGATTACCATCAGGGATGAACAGATCTATACCTATATTGAGATTGGTGTGGCACCGACGGTTGCAGGAGAGCCGGGGCTTTCCCAGTCTGTCCTGTCTGAATAATGGGCGTTGAAAAAAAAAATATCCTTCTTGGGGTTACAGGCGGGATTGCGGCATACAAGTCTGTTGAGCTTTTAAGACTTTTAAAAAAGGCCGGAGCCAACGTGACGGTTCTTTTGACGGACAGTGCCCTAAAATTTGTGGGCAGGACAACCTTTGAAGTTTTATCTGAAAATCCGGTGCTGTCGGATCTGTATTTTGATACCCACTCTTCTGTCAGGCATATTGATCTTGCCGCCCGGGCCGATGCCGTCATTATTGCCCCTGCAACGGCAAATACCATTGCAAAGCTTGCCTGGGGCATTGCAGACAATGCCTTGTCCACCACACTGCTTGCCGTCACCTGCCCTGTGATGATCTGTCCGTCCATGAACACGGACATGTACCAGAATCTCCGGGTGCAAAGGAATCTGGATATTCTTGAAAAGGACGGCTGGCATATCCTAGATCCGGACTCCGGGGTTTTGGCCTGTAAAACCGTGGGGGCGGGAAGACTGCCGGAACCCTGGTTTATTTTTGACAGGGTTGAGGCCATGATGACCCAAAAGGATTTGTCCGGCAAAAAAATTCTTGTTTCAGCAGGTCCCACGGTGGAGGCAATAGATCCGGTCAGATTTGTCAGCAATCACTCCTCGGGTAAAATGGGGTATGCCATTGCCAGGGCCTGTGAAAAAAGAGGGGCAAAGGTTACGTTGGTATCCGGGCCTGTCGGTCTTGAACCGCCGGTGGGTGTCGAGCGTATCAATGTGGAAACCTGTGAAGAGATGAAGGATCAAATGATTGCCAACCTTGATCAGGCAGACATCATTATAAAGGTTGCAGCAGTGGCTGATTATAAACCCATAGACCCTAAAGCCGGCAAGATAAAAAAAAATAACAAGACCAAAGAACTGTGTCTTTCAATGATTGAAACACCTGATATTTTAAAGCTTATCGGGAAAAAGAAGACCAAAGATCAGTTCCTGGTCGGGTTTGCAGCAGAAACAGATGATCTTGAAAAAAATGCACGATTAAAAATTGAAAAAAAGAATCTGGACATGATTGCCGCCAATCTGGTGGGCGCATCGGATTCCGGGTTCAAGGCAGACACCAACAAGGTAAAGCTTTTTTTCAAAGACGGATCATCCTTTGATATTCCTTTAATGGAAAAAGACAAGGTTGCGGATATCCTCCTGGATCATGTAATTGAAAAAATGGGATAGCCGTTAAGATGAAATCGGATATTTCAAATAACCCGGTATCCATCAAGGCGGATTTTAGCCGGGTGCTCAAAGATTTTTCCGATTATCTGCTTTGCCTGCAACAAACAGGCAACACATTTCTTGAGATTTCAGAATCATCCAAGGCCCTGATGGAAAATTGGGGAATCAAAAGCCAAAAAAAGCAGAGTCCTTTTCTTTTTCAAGGCCCTGAAACTGCAAAAATTTTTATCATAGACAGTGAAACAGGTTTTTTAAAAGGAGAGAGCGGCGAGCTGTTCATAAAAATTCTTAATGCCATGAAACTTGCGCCTGACGCTGTCTTTATCTGTAATGCAGAAGATGCAGGATCGGTTCATCAAAAGATAAAACTTATGTCTCCCGACACTATCATTACCCTTGGAACAAAGGCGGCCCAGTGTTTGTTAAATATGAAAATTCCCCTGGAGCAGTTTCGGGGAAAATTTCATGACTATCACGGCATCAGGGTTATGCCGACTTTTCACCCGTCCCAGCTGTTAAAACAGCCTGAATATAAACGCCAGGTCTGGGAGGACATGAAACTTGTCATGGAAGTATCAGGATTAAAACATGGTTCTTGATGTTTTTATTGATACGCTTATGGCTGAAAAAGGATATTCTGTCCACACCTGCCGTGCCTATCGTTCAGATATTTCAGGGTTTATTTATTTTACGTTAAAAGATCAGACCACAGATGAGGCCCAGTGTTTGAAATTATTTTTAAAGACGGTGAAAACCATTGATAAAACAGCTATCAGAAATTATCTTGCCCATCTTGTCAGATCCAAAAAAGCCAAACGGACCATGGCAAGAAAGTTGTCTGCCTTAAAAGCCTTTTTTGATTATCTGGTCAAATCAGGACAGATTAAATTAAATCCAGCTGATATGGTGCCGTTTCCAAAACTTGAGAAAAGCATTCCCAAATTTTTAGGCATTGATGACCTGTTCTATCTTTTAGATTCCATGAAGACAGATACCTGGTTTGATAAGCGCAATCTTGCCATGTTTGAAACCTTTTATTCCACAGGCATGCGGGTATCGGAAATGGAAGGCCTGAATATGGATGACATTGACTTTGAAGGGCAAATGATTAAAGTCTTTGGAAAAGGGTCTAAGGAAAGGATTGTGCCGGTTGGCAAAAGAGCATTGAATGCCATCAAAGACTACAGGGGATCATTAAAGGAAAAATTTGTTCCGGTTTTTGTAAATAAAGATTTTGCACGACTAAGTTCCCGGTCCATCCGGCGGATTCTTGACAATACCGTAAGGGCCTGCGGGTTGAATATCCCTGTTTCTCCCCATACGCTGCGGCATTCGTTTGCAACGCACATGCTGGATTCCGGTGCCGACTTAAGGGGGATTCAGGAAATTTTAGGGCATGCAAGCCTTTCAACAACCCAGGTCTATACCCATGTGAGTATGGACAGGCTCATGCAGGTCTATGACAAGGCACATCCAAGAAGTTGACAATAAAAGGGTGATTCATATGAACAAAGAAATATTTCACGGGACAACCATTCTTGCTTTACGGCATAAAGACGCTGTTGTAGTTGCAGGAGACGGACAGGTGACATTGGGCAGTATCGTCACAAAACACAAGGCTAAAAAGGTCAGAAGAATTTATAATGACAAGATTATTGTGGGGTTTGCAGGGGCCACGGCAGATGCATTGACCTTGTCGGAAAAACTTGAAGAAAAGCTGGAACGGTATAACGGCAGCCTGACCCGGGCCTGTGTGGAGCTGGCCCGTGACTGGAGAACGGATAAATATTTAAGACGGCTTGAAGCCATGATGATTGCCGTGGACAAGGACAAAATATACCTTTTGTCGGGAAACGGGGATGTTATTGAACCCGATGACGGGGTGATCAGTATCGGCTCTGGCAGCACGGCGGCACAGGCTGCAGCTGTCGCACTTCTTGAAAATACGGCGTTGAATCCACGGGTGATTGTGGAAAAAGCCATGAAAATAGCTGCGGATTTATGTATCTATACCAATCATCAGATTACTGTGGAAGAATTATAAACCGATTGAACCGTTAGAATTTAAAAAACAAGAGAAAATAAAAAAATGAAAGATTTAAAACCAGTAGAGATTGTTACAGAGCTGGACAAATATATTATCGGTCAGAAAGATGCAAAAAAATCGGTTGCCATTGCCCTTCGAAACAGATGGAGACGCCGGCAGCTGGACAAAGACCTTCAAGAAGAGATTGCTCCGAAAAATATTATATTGATCGGCCCCACAGGTGTGGGAAAGACGGAAATAGCAAGGCGGCTCGCCAATCTGACCGATTCCCCCTTCTATAAAGTGGAAGCCTCAAAATTTACCGAGGTGGGATATGTGGGCAGGGATGTTGAATCCATGATCAGGGATATTGTGGAGCTGACCGTAAACAACTTGAAAGCAAGACAGCAGGATGAGGTCCAGGAAAAAGCCGCAGCCATGGCAGAAGAAAGAATTTTAGATATTTTACTGCCGCCGACGTCTCAAAGCTCTGCAGCGGTTTCAAATGATCTTGATATTATTACAACCGGGCCGGCTGATGAAGACGGCCGGCCCAAAGCATCCACCCGGGAAAAATTAAGGAAAATGCTTAAAGCAGGCAAGCTTGATTCAAGACAGGTGGATCTTGAAGTGGCAGACAAGTCTTCTCCCATGGTTGAGATTTTTTCCAATACCGGCATTGAGGAAATGGGGATCAATGTCAAGGATATGCTGGGAAGCCTGATGCCGAAGAACACCAAGCGCCGCAAGGTAAAGATCAAGGATGCCGTAAAACTGTTGACCCAGGAGGAAGCAAGTCATCTGGTGGACATGGAACAGGTAAAGACAGATGCCATAACCCTGGTGGAGCAGTCCGGGATCATCTTTATTGATGAAATCGATAAAATTGCCAGCAAGGATAAAAGTTATGGACCTGAAGTTTCAAAAGAGGGGGTCCAAAGAGATCTTTTACCCATTGTTGAGGGCAGTTCAGTGCCGACAAAGTATGGCATCGTGAAAACCGATCACATCCTTTTTATTGCGTCAGGTGCGTTTCATGTATCAAAACCCTCAGACCTGATTCCTGAACTCCAGGGACGGTTTCCCATAAGGGTTGAACTGCACTCTCTGGGTGCTGACGAATTTAGAAGAATTTTAACGGAGCCTAAAAATGCGCTTGTCCTTCAGTATATGGCCCTGCTGAGAACAGAAGGGGTTCAAATTGAGTTTACCGACTGTGCGGTTCAAAAAATTGCCGCCATTGCCGTTGAGGTTAATTCGGCAACAGAGAATATCGGGGCCAGAAGGCTTCATACCTTAATGGAAAAGCTTTTGGAAGATATTCTTTTTGCAGCACCTGATATTGAAGAAAAAAAGATTGTAATTGACGCATCATTTGTTGAAAAGCAATTGAGAAACATAGTTGAAAATGAAGATTTAACAAGGTATATCCTATGAAAAACAGTGTTGCAGACATACTCATTGAGGCATTGCCGTACATAAAAAATTTTTCCGGCAAGACCATTGTGGTAAAATACGGCGGTCACGCCATGGTGGATGAAAACCTGAAAAAGGATTTTGCCAACGACATCACATTGTTAAAATGCATCGGGGTCAATCCGGTTGTTGTTCATGGGGGCGGCCCCCAGATCAATAAAGTACTGGATGCCATGGGCATTACCTCAACCTTTATCCGGGGCATGAGATATACGGATGATCAAACCATGGATGTGGTTGAAATGGTTTTAGGCGGCAAGGTGAACAAGGATATTGTGGCAAGGATAAACCGCCAGGGAGGAAAAGCCGTCGGGTTGACCGGAAAAGACGGCATGCTGATTACGGCAGAGAAAATGACCATCTATCACCAGGCCGATGAAAATAAACCGCCTGAAATCATAGATCCCGGTATGGTCGGCAATGTGACGAATATTAATCCTGATATTATTCACACCCTGACCGCCAAAGGGTTTATTCCCGTTATTGCGCCTGTGGGGTTAGGAGAAAATGGTGAAACCTATAATATCAATGCAGATGTTGTTGCATCAAAGATTGCATCTGCTTTGAATGCAGAGCGCCTGATACTTGTGACGGATGTGGATGGCGTGCTGGATATGGATAAAAAACTGATTTCTTCTGTAGATGCGGTAACCATTAAAGAAATGATCCAGGCAGGCGGTATTGTCGGCGGAATGATTCCCAAGGTTGAATGTGCTTTGGATGCATTGAAAAACGGGGTGAAAAAGGCCCATATTGTTAACGGAAAAGTATCCCATGCGGTATTGTTAGAGTTATTTACCGATTCCGGTATTGGGACCCAGGTGTTTCTGGGGTAACAAGGATGAAAGTAAAGAGGGTTAAACATGGATTCAATTCAAAAAACAGATAATTTTGTATTTCAAACCTACCTGAGACAAGGCAAAGCCTTTGTTAAAGGAGAGGGATCTTATCTCTGGGATGAGGAGGGAAAAAAATATACAGATTTTTTAGCCGGGATTGCAGTGTGCAGCCTTGGCCATTGCCACCCGAAAATCACGGCAGCCATTATCCGGCAGGCATCAACCCTTGTTCACGTATCCAATCTTTTTTATACCCTTCCCCAGGCAGATCTTGCCTCAAAACTGTGTGAAAAAAGTTTTTCAGACAGGGTGTTTTTTGCAAATTCCGGTGCAGAGGCCAATGAAGCGGCCATTAAACTTGCCAGAAGATATTTCCAGAAAAAAGGGGAGAAGAACCGGTATAAAATTATTACCATGCTGCAATCTTTTCACGGGCGGACCATGGCTACATTGACGGCCACAGGCCAGGATAAAATCAAGGAAGGGTTTTATCCGCTTCTTGAAGGATTTTCCTATGTTCCCTTTAATGATATTGATGCGTTGAAACATGAAATGGATGAAACAGTCTGTGCCGTCATGCTGGAACCTGTTCAGGGAGAAGGCGGTATTATCCCTGCTGATCCCGCATATTTAAAAGCGGTCAGAGATCTTTGCGATCAAAAAGGGGTTTTATTGATTTTTGATGAGATCCAGTGCGGCATGGGAAGATGCGGAACGCTTTTTGCCCACCAGCTGTATGATGTCACACCGGATATCATGACTCTTGCAAAGGCGCTTGGCAACGGCCTTCCCATCGGTGCCATGCTGGCAACGGCAGATGCGGCCCAGGGATTTGATTTCGGAAGTCATGCCACAACATTTGGCGGAACACCGCTTGCCACTGCAGCAGCCCTTGAAGTTGTCACTATTATCAGTGAAGACTCGTTTTTAGACCAGGTTCGTGAAAAAGGCCGGTATTTCAAGGAAAAACTTGAAGCCCTCAACGAAAAACATTCAAGAGTCTTGGCTGTCAGGGGAAAAGGTCTTTTGCTGGGATTGGAAGTGGATAAGGATGCTGGTTTTTTTGTTAAGGCATTAATGGAAAAAGGCTTTATAATAAATGGAATTCAGGATAAAGTACTAAGATTTGCGCCACCATTAATTATTGAGAAAAAAGAGATTGACCGGCTTATATCAGCATTGGACAGCCTTTTATAACTTAGGAGACAGTTTGTTTTGAAAAAAGATTTATTATCACTTTTAGACCTTGAAAAAGATGACTTTGAACACCTCTTTACCCGGGCGATCCAGCTCAAGGAAAGATATGCCAAGGGTATCCTTGATAAATTATTGACCGGAAAGACGTTGGGATTGATCTTTGATAAAAAATCCACACGGACACGGGTGGCTTTTGAGACGGCAATGATCCAGCTTGGCGGACACCCCATATACATGAGCGCCCAGGATACCCAGATTTCCAGGAATGAACCGGCCAAGGATACGGCACGGGTTCTGTCAAGATATATTGACTGCCTTGCCATGAGAACCTTTGATCACGCCCTGGTCGAAGAGTTTGCAAAAAGTTCGACCATACCGGTAATCAATGCTTTGACAGATTCTTTTCACCCCTGCCAGATTTTAAGCGATATTATGACGGTCATTGAACACAAGGGCGGATATAAAAATGTAAAAATTGCCTGGGTGGGAGATGGGAATAATGTGGTCAATTCATGGATCAATGCAGCAAGTGTTTTAGGACTTGATCTGGTCGTGGCCTGCCCGGATAATTACCAGGTAAACCCTCATATCGTTGAGGCGGCATTGGAAAAAGGAAAAACCCATATTGAATTTACAAATGATCCCAGACAAGCGGTCAAGGATGCAGACGTGGTCTATACAGATGTCTGGGCCAGTATGGGAGACGAAGATGAATTGTCCAAACGGATCATTGCATTTAAAGGATTTCAGGTCAATAAGGCATTGCTGTCCCATGCAAAAGATGATGCGCTGGTGATGCACTGCCTGCCGGCCCACAGGGGTGAGGAAATTGCAGAAGATGTTCTGGAGGATAAAAATTCCGTCTTCTGGGATCAGGCTGAAAACAAAAGACATATGCATAAAGCCATCCTGGAAAGTTTAATCTTAAGAAAATAAAAAGGGGACCTCAACGGACCATGACTGAAATCGTTGGGAATCAAGAAACAGTGAATCAAAAACTTTGGGGCGGAAGATTTTCCCAGAGCACGGATAAACTGGTGGAAAAATTCAATGCCTCCATTGATGTTGACAAACGACTTTACGAAAGTGACATTGAAGGCAGCATTGCCCATTTGAAAATGATGGCAAAACAAGGCATTATACCCCAGGATGAAGCCGTCACCCTGATTGCCGGGCTTGGGAAAGTAAAACAGAAAATTGAGAACAATGAGATAACGTTTTCCGCAAGCCTTGAAGATATTCATATGCACATTGAAGATGCTTTGGGAAAAGTCACCGGTGATGTGGCAAGAAAGCTTCATACCGGACGGAGCAGAAATGATCAGGTCGCTCTGGATGTCAGGATTTATTTAAAAAAAGAGACCCGCATCATCATTGATCTTTTGACCGGGTTTCAAAAAGCCCTTGTCAAAATGGCTCAAAATCACCTTGATGTGATCATGCCTGGATATACCCATCTTCAAAGAGCGCAGCCCATTCTTTTTTCACATCATTTGATGGCCTACTATGAAATGTTCAAACGGGACATTGAAAGATTTCAAGAGTGTTTAAAAAGAATTGATGTCATGCCGCTTGGCGCAGCAGCCCTTGCCGGTACCACCTATCCTCTGGATCGGGAATTCACCAAAGAGGTGCTCTTGTTTTCAAAGGTATCGGACAACAGCATTGATTCTGTTTCCGACAGGGATTTTGTCATGGAGTTCATCTCCCATGCCGCCATTTGCATGATCCATTTTTCACGGCTTTCCGAAGAATTGATTCTCTGGTCTTCTTCAGAGTTTTCCTTTATTACCATTTCAGATTCTTTTACCACAGGCTCCAGCATCATGCCGCAAAAAAAGAATCCTGATGTGGCAGAGCTTGTACGGGGTAAAACCGGCAGAGTGGTGGGTAACCTTGTTGCCATTCTCACCGTGATGAAATCATTGCCCCTTGCCTATAATAAGGATATGCAGGAAGACAAGGAGCCGCTGTTTGATACGGTGGATACCCTCAAAATCTGTACAGACGTGTATACCCGGATGTTTGAAAATATTCAGATCCACAAAGACCAGATGTATGCTGCCTGCAAACAGGGATTTTTAAATGCCACGGATCTTGCCGACTACCTGGTGTCAAAAGGGATGGCGTTCAGGCAGGCCCATGCAGTTGCAGGACAGGCGGTTTCTTATGCCCTGAACCAGGGTAAAGAACTCAATGATATGGCCCTTGAAGAGTTTAAAACCTTAAGTGAGCTGATAGACCAGGATGTCTATGCGTTTATTGCCATTGATAAAACCATTGCACGGCGTATCTCTTATGGGGGAACCGGTTTTGATAATGTTAAAACGGCTGTCGGCAAAGCTGCCGGGGAGCTGGGGGTATAATGAAAAATAAAAGAGCCGTTGCAACGGTCTTGATAATGGTGTTGGGCACTGTTTTTTTTCTGGCGTTTTCAGGGTGCGGGAAAAAAGGTCCGCCATTACCGCCTGAAATAAAAGGTCAGAAAATCCTGGCCCCCTATGATCTGAAATATACACTGGGCGACACCGGCATGATGCTTTCATGGAACCATAAGATTGATGATGAAACAGCGGCTGTAAAACCTGAAGGCTATGAAATCTTTATGGCTAAAAAAACATTTGAAGCCTGTGAAGGCTGCCCCTTTGAGTTTAAGACGATTGGGTTTGTGGCAGCACCCTCCATGGAATTTAATGCTAAAATTAAAAAGGGATTTAAATATTATTTCAGGATCCAGGCCACAGGTGATGACAATATGAGAAGCGAGTATTCAAAAACAATTCAATTTGACTATAAATAAAAATGAATCCACATATTGTTTATTTGAGTATTGGATCAAATATTGGTGACAAGAAAAAGAACCTTGAAGATGCCCTAGGCCGTTTGCGCAGCCATGATAAAATTGAGGTGACTGATGTGTCGCGGTTTTATAAAACCGAACCCCAGAATTTTAAAGACCAGGACTGGTTTGTAAATGCAGCGGTAAAAATCAAGGCGGCATTACCACCAGAGGCATTGCTCCTGGCTTTAAAAACCCTGGAAAAAGAGTTGGACCAGGATGGGAAATCCTTCAGGTTCGGTCCCAGAATCATTGATCTGGACATTGTTTACTATGATGATCTGATCCTTAAAACCGAACACCTTGAGATTCCGCATCCAAGACTGCATGAAAGGTGCTTTGTATTAATTCCCATTTGTGATATAGGAGCCCATATAATACATCCAGTCTTAAAATTACGGTCTGATGAATTGTTAAAAAAAATTGAAAAACAAGAAACCCAGAAGGTCATTCTTCTGGAAGAGGAGGATTAAAATGAAGTTTTTTATAGATACGGCCAATATTGAAGAAATTAAAGATGCCAATGATATGGGAATGGTTGACGGCGTGACCACCAACCCTACTTTGATTGCAAGAGAAGACGGCGAGTTTAAGCAGATTATCGCTGACATTTGTAAGGTTGTCAAAGGCCCTGTCAGTGCTGAAGTTATCAGCCTTGAGTACAGCGGCATGGTAAAAGAGGCAAGAGAACTTGCAAAAATAGCCGACAACATAACCGTTAAAATCCCCATGACGGTTGAAGGATTAAAAGCGGTAAAAACCCTTTCCGATGAAGGTATAAAAACCAACGTGACATTGGTTTTTTCAGCACTCCAGGCATTGATGGCGGCAAAGGCAGGCGCAACCTTTGTCAGTCCCTTTGTCGGCCGGCTGGATGACCTTGCCCAGGAAGGCATGGGACTGGTCGAAGAAATTGCCCAGATTTATGCCAACTATGATTTTGATACCGAGATTATTGTGGCCAGCGTCAGAAGCCCGCTCCATGTGCTGGACTCAGCGCTTCTGGGGGCTGATATTGCCACGATCCCCTACAAGGTATTAAAGAAACTGGCTTCCCACCATATGACAGACAAAGGAATTGATGCCTTTATGGCAGACTGGAACAAAAAGAATGGGTAATTTAAGATGACAGGGTTTGATAAGGTAAAAAAAGTAGTCCTGACGCCTAATTTCATGACCTTATCCAGAATTGTGGCTGTCCCTGCAATTGTGATACTTTTAATGTTTGATACAAAGATCACAACATTTATTGCTGCCGCGCTTTTTTCTGTTGCATCCATTACAGATTATCTTGACGGATATCTTGCAAGAACCAGGGGGTTGGTTACAAAGTTAGGCAAGCTTCTTGATCCGCTTGCAGACAAGCTTCTGGTCTCGTCAACCCTGGTGATGCTGGTGTCCTTAGGATTTATGGAGGCCTGGATCGCCTGTGTAATCATTGGAAGGGAACTATCTGTGACCGGACTAAGATGCGTTTTAATTGAAAACGGCCAGGATGTTGCAGCCTCATGGCTTGGAAAATACAAGACCGGGTTTCAGATTGCTGCAATCATACCCTTGACAATGCATTACAATTACCTTGGAATCAATTTCAATGCCATTGGACAGTTTTTTTTGTATGGTGCATTGATTTTTACCGTCTGGTCAGGGTTTGACTACTTTATAAAGGCCAGAAAATTCCTGCCTTTTTAAATTTGATATTGACAAATTCAATGTTCACGTATATAAATCTCTTTTGTTTGCTGGGCGGGAATAACTCAGTGGTAGAGTGCGACCTTGCCAAGGTCGAAGTCGCGGGTTCAAATCCCGTTTCCCGCTCCATAAAACAAGGCGGCTTCGCCAAGGGGTAAGGCAACGGCCTGCAAAGCCGTTATTCTCCGGTTCAAATCCGGAAGCCGCCTCCATAATAAATTCAAGGGTCTCAAGCGTTTCTTGAGACCCTTTTTTTATGTCAAAAAATTGCGCATCCCACGCTAAAATGCTGTTTTACCCCTAATGCCCCCCTCATAGTCATTGCCATCTTCAACGTTGCTGAGGTCATTTATGTGCTCCCAATAATTTTTAAATATCAGGGTTGACAATAAGTGAATGTTCGTTTATTTTAGAAACATGAGAATTAAAGATGAGATAAAACAGGATGCATTGTTTGAAGCAACGGTAAAACTGGTCAATGAAATCGGGTTTGCATCCAGCTCTGTTTCCAAAATTGCAAAGCAGGCCGGGATATCTCCTGCAACGATTTATGTCTATTTTAAAAATAAAGAGGATCTTCTGGTATCAACCTATATTGAAATAAAAAAAAATATCGGCAGAGCTATTCATGAAGATTTTGATGACAGCCTTCCCATCAGGGACATATTGAAAAATGTATGGATTAAAATGTTTGACTATATTGCAAGATATCCAAATTATTTCCAATATACCGAACAATTTTCAAATTCACCCTATCAATCCCTTGTGGATAAACAGGAAATTGAACGGTATTTTGATCCTGTGATCACTGTGCTTTACAGGGGAATAGAGCAGAGGATTATTAAAAATGTGGATTTTCACATTTTAACGGCATTTATGTTCTATCCCATCATGGCCCTTTCAAACGCAAGGGTATGCATGGACTTTGAATTGAATGATGAAAACATAGAGGCTGCCTTTACACTGGCCTGGGATGCCATAAAACTTTAAAAAATTTTAATCAATTGGTAAATGAACGTTCATTTTAAAAACAGACCGGATAAACTGAAAATCATGATGAAAACTGCAACACTAACATTCATACTAGTAACAGGAGCTGCGATGATGATGTTTACCCATACATCCTGCACAAAAGTTGCGGGATCAAACCCGTCAGCCATGGAGAAAATAAATCTTTCCCCGCAATATCACAACGGCAAATTCAAGGGTGAGATAGATGCACTGACAATGACTGCCAAAGACTATCTTTCATCCACCTGGCGGTTTCTTTTTGAAAAAAACAACCAGACCCCGGATCAACCATTGCCGGTTCAGCCGGTGGATCTTTCCTGTTTTAATACAGCAGATCACAATCAATTAAACAGCACATGGTTTGGGCATTCGTCCCTGATGATCAACATGAACGGATATAAAATTCTTACGGATCCCGTGTTTGAAAAAAAAGTATCCATGGTGGGACCCACGCGATTTAATGGAGGGCTGCCGTTTGACCCTAAGCAATTGACCCGTGTTGATGTGGTCATTATTTCCCATGATCACTACGACCACCTGAACAAAACTTCCATACAGATTTTAACCCCTGTAACAACACGATTCATCGTTCCTTTAGCCGTTGGAAAGCGGCTGGTTTCCTGGGGGGTTCCTGAAGATAAAATCATTGAACTGGACTGGTGGGAAACCGTTGAGTTTGATGATCATCTGAGGATTACCGCCACCCCTGCCCAGCATTTTTCCGGCAGGGGAATAGGGGACAGGAATACAACTCTGTGGGCCTCCTGGGTAATTACCTCGCCTGATTTTAACATTTTTTACAGTGGGGACTCCGGTTATTTTAACGGATTTAAAACCATTGGTGATACATTGGGCCCCTTTGACGTGACCTTTCTTGAATGCGGTGCCTATGACGAACTCTGGCGGCCTGTTCACATGTTTCCCGAGGAAACTGCAAAAGCCCATCTGGATCTGAGAGGGGGGATATTGCATCCCATTCACTGGGGAACCTTCAACCTGGCGCTGCATCCCTGGTACGATCCCATGCAGCGGCTCATCACTGCGGCACAGTCTAACCACATCCGGGTTGCCACTCCCATGGCAGGGCAATCCATTGACTATGCCACAGGCGAACTTGGAACTCACTGGTGGGAAAAGATTACAAATCAACCACACATCACACAAAACAACTAGGAGAACATCCCATGGCACAACCCGTATGGAACAGCCGGAACATCAGTGACCAGAGCGGCAGGGTCGTTATTGTCACCGGTGCCAACAGTGGTATCGGACTTGAAGCTGCAACCGTTTTGGCTCATAAAAATGCAATTGTTATTATTGCGGCAAGAAACCTTGAAAAAAACAAGGCTGCTTTAAACCGGATAAAAGAAAAATTTCCAGACGCAGATATCCACACAATGGAACTGGACCTTGCCGATTTATCGTCAATTAAAACCTTTGCAGATAATTTTAAAATTGCTTTTTCCCGCCTTGATCTTCTGATCAATAATGCCGGGGTCATGGTCCCGCCCTATGGAAAAACAGCAGATGGATTTGAATTGCAGATGGGCACCAACCATTTCGGGCACTTTGCCTTAACCGGCCGTTTGATTGATATCATAAAATCAACCCCCCAAAGCCGTATTGTCACGGTCAGCAGCATGGCCCATAAAGCCGGTAATATTGATTTTAATGATTTAAACTGGGAAAAAAGAAACTACAAGAAATGGAAAGCCTATGGCGACAGTAAAATTGCCAACCTGTATTTTACCTTTGCCCTTGAAAAAAGGCTTGAGAAAGAAAAGGCTCCTGTTATTGCCGCAGCAGCCCATCCCGGATGGACGGCAACCGATCTCCAGCGCCATACCGGCATTTTTTCCAGGCTAAACCCTGTTTTTGCCCAGACCATTCCCATGGGAGCACTGCCAACCCTTTATGCTGCCACAGAAACAACTGTCAGAGGCGCTGATTTTTTTGGCCCGTCCGGATTTATGGAAATCAAGGGATATCCCAAAAAAGTGTCTTCAAATCAAAAATCCAGGGATATAAACCTTGCGGAAAAACTGTGGGACATATCAGAAAAAATGACAGGGGTCACGTTTTAATCATGCAGTTTATTCTTGCAGCCTTTTTATCTGCCATTCTATTCGGCGCATCCACTCCCATTGGAAAGATGCTGCTGGAAACCCTTACCCCCTTTCAACTGGCAGGCCTTCTGTATCTTGGCGCTGCCATCGGGGTGCTGCCGTTTTCCTTTTTGGGCCGCAATTCTCTCAGCATGGCGCGCCTTGACCGGAAAAACACCTGCCGCCTGGCTTTTGCCATCGGCTTTGGCGGAGTCCTGGGGCCTGTGCTGCTCCTTGTGGGGCTTGAAAAAGGATCCGGCGCCTCGGTGTCCATGTGGCTGAACCTGGAACTGGTTGCCACTGCGGTCCTGGGATATTTTGTGTTCCGGGATCACCTGGGCCGGTTCGGATGGCTGGGCGTTGCAGGAACCCTGTTTGCCTGTATTTTATTGTCCTGGAAAGAAGGCGCCATTGGCTTTACCGCTTTATTGTTTGTCACAGGCGCCTGCATCTGCTGGGCCTTTGACAACCATCTGACCGCTTTGATCGATACCATTACCCCTTCCCAGAGCACGTTCTGGAAGGGGCTTGTTGCAGGATGCCTGAATCTTGTCATTGCCCTCATGGTTGAGCCGTACCCGAAAAGCATCCCCGTCATTCTGTCCGCTCTCATGGTCGGGATTTTTGCCTATGGATTCAGTATCAGCCTTTACATCACGGCAGCCCAGAATCTCGGGACGACCCGGAGCCAGATGATTTTTGCCAGCGCCCCGTTTTTCGGGGTGGCCCTGTCAGCCCTGGTTTTAGGGGAAACCATTTCCCTCATCCAGATGGCAGCAGCCCTGATCCTGGCACTTTCCCTGGTTACCCTGTTTTTAGACCGGCACAGTCATGTCCATGCCCATGACCCGGTACGTCACAAACACCGGCACCACCATGAAGATGATCATCACAACCACCGTCATCCAGGCAAAAAAGAAAAAATTCCCCATGGCCACTGGCATCGGCATAAAAAAGTTTTTCACGCCCACCCCCATTGGCCCGACATCCACCACCGGCATGATGCCTTGCCCTTGAACACTACATCAGCCAAAAAATAAGCCAATTCCTCCTTGTCCATCAGGGTAAAACAGTCTAAAATGCAATTTTGTAACTCAAAATTTTGTATCTTTGTACCAAAAGGATGAAAATTGTGAAAAAAATCATTGTGTTTTGCATCATCTTTGCAATGGCTGCCGTGTGCACGGCAGATCAGACATCCATTACATCCACTCATTTTTCCTTAAGGGATGCCCCGAAATACAACCAAGGGTTTACCCATTTTGACTATGTGAACCCGGATGCCCCAAGGGGCGGGTCTGTCACCCTTTCCACCACCGGCACCTTTGACAGCTTTAACCGCTATGCCCAGAGAGGGGATTCAGCTGAAGGCAGCGATCAGCTCTACGACACCCTGATGGTTGCGTCTGATGATGAGATTGATGTGCTTTACCCCTTGATTGGCGAAAAAATAGAATATTCAAAAGACTTTACCTGGATTGTTTTTTTCATTAATAAAAAGGCCTGTTTCCAGGATGGCAGAAGCATCACCGCCCATGACGTGGTGTTTACCTTTAACACCTTCATGACGCAGGGTGTCCCGCAGTTTAAGAGCTATTATAAAAACGTGGACACGGTTGAAGCCCTGGATTCCCACAGGGTAAAATTCACCCTTAAAAAAGGCCGTCTGGATCTGCTGCATTCCCTTGCCGGGCTTGCAATTTTGCCAAAACATTACTGGGAAAAAAAAGATTTCAGTGAACCCACCACCGAGGTGCCCCTGGGCAGCTCGGGCTTTACCATTGACAGCTTTAAAATGGGGCAGTATGTGGTGGTCAAACGGTTAAAAGACTACTGGGCAAAAGATCTTCCCGTCAACAAAGGCCGCCATAATTTTGATTTTATCCGGTACGACTATTACAAGGACGAGGTCGTCACCCTGGAAGCCTTTAAAGCGGGGGAATTTGATTTCAGGTCTGAGAACGTGGCAACCCAGTGGGCCACCATGTACACCGGGGAAAATTTTGATAAAAAATTCATTGTAAAAGAAGAAATCTCCCATGAAATCCCCCAGGCCATGCAGGCCCTGATGTTTAATACACAAAAAGAAGTATTCAAGGATGTCCGTGTCAGGGAAGCCTTGACCTATGCCATGGATTTTGAATGGATGAACCAGCACCTTTTTTACAACCAGTATACCCGGACCCGCAGCTTTTTCCAGAATACCGAGTATGAAGCAAAGGGTCTGCCGTCTTTCCAGGAGATCGCCTGCCTTGAACCGGTGAAAGACAAGATCCCGCCACGGGTGTATACTAAAGAATATCAACCGCCTGTCACCGACGGCAGCGGCAACATAAGACCCCAGTTAAGAACCGCGCTTGCCCTTCTTAAAACAGCCGGCTGGGATATTGTGGACCGGAAAATGACCCATTTGCAGACTCACAAACCCATGGCGTTTGAACTGCTCTTGTACAGCCCTACCATGGAGCGCATTGCCATTCCCTTCCAGGACAATTTAAAGAAACTGGGCATCACCCTGAACATTCGGCGGGTGGATACTACCCAGTTTGTCAACCGGATGCGGGAGCGCGACTTTGACATGATATCCGGCGGATATGCCGCCAATCCGTTTCCCTCCAATAACCTGAAAATCGTCTGGCATTCCGGATATCTTGACTCCACCTACAATACTGCAGGGGTAAAGGACCCGGCCATTGATTATCTCACAGAAAAAATTGATCAGAACCAGACCGACAAACAAGCGCTGCTCTATTATGGAAGAGCCCTTGACCGGGTCCTCCAGTGGAATTTTTTTGTGGTTCCCCAATGGCATTTTAGCAAATTCAGGGTCGCTTATTGGAATAAGTTTTCACGGCCTGCCGTCCGGCCGAAATATGCTGTCGGTTTTCTTGACACCTGGTGGATTGACAAGGACAAACAGGCAGTGTTGCCCAACCGGAATATCAGACAATAAGAGGATATGAAAATAAAGAAATATCATGGTTTCATATATTATTCGCAGACTGCTGCTGGTCATCCCGACCCTGATCGCCATTGTCACCATTAATTTTTTTATCATCCAGATCGCGCCCGGCGGCCCTGTGGACCAGTTTATTGCCAAACTCCAGGGTCTTGATTCCGGCATCATGGAGCAGGTGTCAGGCGCGGGCAAATCAGAGCTTGTAAAAACCGACATCAAGGAAAAAAGCACCTACCGGGGCGCCCAGGGCCTGGACCCGGAAGTGATTGCCGAGATTGAAAAACGCTTTGGCTTTGATAAACCCATCCATGTGAGATACTTTAAAATGCTCAAGGATTTTTTCTTCTTTGATTTCGGGGACAGCCTTTTTAGGGGCAGGTCGGTCATAGAGCTGATCGTTGAAAGGATGCCCGTATCCATTTCTCTGGGGCTCTGGAGTACGCTTATCATCCACCTTGTCTGCATCCCTTTAGGCATTAAAAAAGCCTTAAAGCACTCTTCAAGGTTTGATATCTGGACCAGCACCGTGATCATCATCTGCAATGCCATTCCGGTTTTTTTATTTGCCATCCTCTTGATCATTCTGTTTGCCGGCGGAACCTATTTTAACTGGTTCCCCCTGCGGGGTCTTGTCTCGGTTAATTTTGACCAGCTCTCCCTTGTTGGGAAAATTCTTGATTATTTCTGGCACATGGCGCTTCCCACCCTTGCATTGGTTATCGGCGGATTTGCCACCCTGACATTTTTGACCAAAAATTCATTTTTAGATGAAATCAGCAAGCAATATGTGGTGACCGCCCGGGCCAAGGGCCTGACCGAAAACCGGATTCTTTACGGTCATGTGTTCAGAAACGCCATGATCCTGGTCATTGCCAGTTTCCCGTCTGCTTTTATCGGCCTTTTTTTTACCGGGTCCATGCTCGTCGAGGTTATTTTTTCTTTGGACGGCATGGGGCTTTTAGGGTTCCAGGCAACCTTGCAGAGGGATTTTCCCCTCATGTTTTCAACCCTGTACATTTTTACGCTCATGGGTCTTATCCTGTCCATTATTTCCGATATCACCTATACCATTGTAGACCCTAGAATTGATTTTGAAAAAAGGGGATAAACATGACACACATCAACCAGGAAAGATGGAACAGGTTTAAGGCCAACAAGCGCGGATACATAAGCCTGTACCTGTTCACATTTCTTTTTGTCATCACGCTTTTTTCAGAACTCATTGCCAATGACAAACCCCTTTTGATCTATTTTGACGGCCAAATTTACTGCCCTTTGATCAAAGAGTATGCGGAAACTGAGTTTGGCGGAGAATTCGAAGCCCCGGCCGATTACAAGGACCCCTATGTCAAAGACCTGATCAACAAAAAAGGGTGGATGATCAATCCTGTCATTGCTTTTTCCTATCAGACCATCAACTACGACCTTAAGGGGCCGGCCCCGTCACCGCCGTCAACAACCAACTGGCTGGGAACCGATGACCGGGGGAGGGATGTGGTCGCCCGACTTGTTTACGGGTTCAGGATTTCCGTGCTGTTCGGTCTGACCCTGACCCTTTTTTCTTCTGCCATCGGGATCATGGCAGGTGCTGTACAGGGCTACTACGGCGGGCCTGTTGATATTTTAGGCCAGAGATTTATCGAGATATGGTCAAGCCTTCCCACCCTGTTTCTGCTCATCATTCTATCCAGTGTGGTCCAGCCCAATTTCTGGTGGCTTCTGGGCATTACGCTGCTGTTCGGATGGATGTCCCTTGTGGGCGTTGTCAGGGCAGAGTTTTTCGGGGGAGAAATTTTGAATATGTGACGGCTGCCAAAGCCCTTGGCTTAAGTGACGCCAAGATTATTTTCCGCCACGTTCTTCCCAATGCCATGGTGGCTTCCATCACCTTTATGCCCTTTATTCTGGGCGGCTCCATCACAACCCTGACGTCCCTTGATTTCCTGGGGTTCGGCCTGCCCGTGGGCTCGCCTTCTTTGGGCGAACTTCTGGCCCAGGGAAAAGCCAATATGCAGGCGCCGTGGCTCGGGTTATCCGCGTTTATTGTCCTGTCCCTGATGTTCAGCCTCCTGGTCTTTATCGGTGAAGGAGTCAGGGATGCCTTTGATCCCCGGAAGGTATATTAACCATGAATGAATCTTTGCTGACCATCAATAATTTAAGCGTGTCCTTTAAAATGGGTACACGGATCACCAGGGCGGTTAAAAATGTCAACCTTGTGGTAAAAAAGCGGGAAACCCTTGCCCTGGTTGGTGAAAGCGGGTCCGGCAAGACCGTCACCGCCATGTCCATTTTAAGGCTGCTTCCGGAATCCGCCATTTATCCGTCCGGCACCATTGAACTGGATAAAAAAGACTGCCTGACTGTTTCACAAGAAGAGATCCGAAACATCCGGGGCAATAAAGTCGGGGTCATCTTCCAGCAGCCCATGACCTCTTTAAATCCCCTTCACAGAATCGGCAAGCAGCTCAAGGA
>JAHJLN010000134.1 GCA_018821715.1 Pseudomonadota bacterium
ATTCAGGGTGGGCCACCCAGTAAATCTGGTTAGTTGGACTTATTCCCTGAGGACAAGCGTAAATCTTACCGGCAGACCCTATATTGAAATTTCAGATTACAGCCGGATCACCAACATCCCTTCAAAAAGAACCCGGTTAAAAGTCTTGCACCTTTTAATGGAAAAGGTTGAGAGCAATTGTTTAATCGGTCATTTTATCTACAATGTTCCAAAGCATATCCGGTGGATGTACAATATCGGGACAAAGCTCAAACAGCCGGGTATCCCGATGATGGCTCTTGATACGTATGAAGAGGCGGTCCAGGCGTCCTTACAGCTTCTGAAAGATGCCCCTGCGAAAGCCAAACCCATCTCTTTTCTGCGAAAAATTATTCAAAGAATTCGTACCCGGACAAGACTTGAACACTATTCAGATGAAATTTTAAACTACATGGGCTCCATTAACTGGGATGAGCAGGGCACCCGGTTTGAAAACATTCCCGACTCCCACCCCTTTAAAGCTGTTTTTGAAGCATTAGCCGTCATTAAAACAGATATTGACCAGACATATAATGAGCGACAGGAAATAGAAAAAAAGTATAAGGGTCTTTTCCATCATATTTCCGATCCGATTATTGTATTTGACCAGGAAACCCACCATATCATCGACTGCAACCGCGCCTTTCTGACGATCTACGGATATTCCAAAGATGAGCTCAACGCCATGACCCCACACAATCTTCACCCTGAAGAAGATTTGGAAAAGGTCAAGAAAAATATTGGCAATCCAAACCGGCTTTCCCCCAACCGGTATACTCACATTACGAAATCAGGAAAAAAAATTGATGTTGAAATCAGGACAGATGGGACAGAATACCAGGGAAGACCCGCATGGATCAGCAATATCCGGGATATTACCGGCAGGAATAAGCTGGAAAAAGAACTGGTAAAACATCGTGATGAGTTGGAAAAGCTTGTTGAAGAAAGAACCCGGGAGCTTGAACAAGAAATTGCTGAACGAAAGCAGACCGAGACAAAATTTAAAACCCTGTTTGAATCCAGTTCTGATGCAGTGGTACTTCTTGATCAAAAAGGAATTTTAGATTGCAATCATGCTGCCTTAAAAATATTTGAGTGCCGGACAAAAGAAGAGTTTTGCGCCCTGCACCCTGCTGATTTATCCCCTAAGATCCAGCCGGGTGGACAACTTTCCATGGACCTTGCCGATCAAAAAATAAAAGACGCGTCAACAAAGGGGAGCCAAAATTTTGAATGGACCCATCAAAAAACCAAAACAAAAAAAATATTCCCGGCCGATGTCCTTTTAACACCAATGGAGCTTAACGGGAAACAGGTATTGCAAGGGGTCATTCGTGATATTACCCATCGAAAACAGGCTGAAGAAAAATTAAAAAACAGTGAAGAAAAATACCGGGGTATCATAGAAAATATGCAGGATGTTTTTTATCGGACAGATATTGATCAGAACCTGACCATGATCAGCCCTTCTGGCCTGAAACTTCTGGGATATGACACTGATAACAATTTATTGGGAGAAAACATATCTGAGCTGTTTTATAACTCCAGTGACAAATATTTTCAATTTCTTAAAGCCCTTCAAAAAAACAGGAATGTCACCAATTTTGAACTTGAAATTTTCCACAAAGACGGGTCTGCCATTCCCATCCTGTCAAGCAGCAACTACTACCTGGACAGGCATGGCAATCCCCTGGGCATTGAAGGCATTCTCTCGAATATTTCAGAACGCAAAAAAACAGAAGAACAACTGAAAAAAGCAATGGTTGAAGCAAAAGAAGCCACAAAAACAAAAAGTGAGTTCCTGGCAAACATGAGCCATGAAATCCGGACACCAATGAACGGCATAATGGGTATGGTGGAATTAATTCTGGATACAGAACTTGACGACACCCAGAAAAAGCTTGCAACAACCATCACCAGCGAAGCAGAATCCCTGCTTGCCATTATCAACAGCATCCTTGATTTTTCCAAGATCGAGGCCGGCAAACTGGAACTTGACACTATCCCGTTTAATTTACGCTTTTTATTTGAAGATTTGTCTTCAACCTTTGCCATCACTGCACAAAAAAAAGATTTGGAATTTATCTCCTTTCTTCCCCCTGATGCCCCTGAAATGCTTATGGGGGATCCTGGAAGACTAAGGCAGGTGCTGATCAACCTTGTGGGGAATGCATTAAAATTCACCCATAAAGGAGAAATATTTATCTGGGCAGATTCTTTTAAGGATCTTGGTAAAGCGGTTAAATTAAGGTTTTGCGTCAAAGACACTGGAATCGGTATTCCAAAGGCAAGCCTGAATAAAATATTTGACAGCTTTTCCCAGGCAGATGGATCAACCACAAGAAGATACGGTGGAACCGGTCTTGGTACAACTATTTCCAAGCAAATCGTCACCATGATGGGGGGTAAAATAGGCGTTAAAAGCCAGCCCTTTTCCGGCTCGACCTTCTGGTTCACTGCTGTTTTTAAAAAAGACGCTTCCCTTATTGAAGAAAATCAACCTGCCGGACCGGCTGACCTGAACCGGTTATCTGTTCTGGTTGTGGATGATAATAAGAATAACCGGTTTGTTTTTTGTGAGCACCTTAAATCCTGGGGGTGTATCCCGGTTGAAGCTGAAAGTGGTCCTAAAGCATTATCCATCCTGAAAAAATCCCTTTCTTCAAACAAGGTTTTCGACATGATCCTTTCCGATTTCCAGATGCCCAGAATGAATGGATTCCAATTGGTAAAAGAAATCAAAAAAGAGGCGGCTTTAAAAAATATCCCCATCATCATCCTAACGTCCATGGGAATGATCGGTGACAATAAAATATGTAAGGAACTGGGTATCCAGGGATATCTCAGCAAACCCATAAAACGAAACGATTTAAACGCTGCCATTGTTTCCATTCTAAACAAAGATATGATAAATGAGAAAACCCTTGAGTCCTTACCCTTGACAAAGCACACAATTTCAGAAACAAAAAGGAGAAAACTTCAAATTCTTCTGGCAGAAGATTATCCGACAAATCAACTGATTGCCATCAAACATTTAACCGCCAGCGGATTTCAGGTGATACTTGCTGAAAATGGCCAACAGGCTGTTGATTTTTTCAAAAAAAGACAATTTGATTTAATTCTTATGGATATTCAAATGCCCCTGGTAGATGGATATGAAGCCACTCGACTGATTCGCGAACAAGAAAAAATTAAAACACAGATCTTATTACAGAATAATCCGGGAGAAACCCCAACGATTAAGCGAACACCTATCATTGCCATGACAGCCCATGCCATTAAGGGATACAAAAAAAAATGTATTGCCGCAGATATGGATGACTACATTACCAAACCCTTTGCAAAGAAAGACCTCATCGCCCTGGTTGAAAAATGGACGATTCAAAACAAAAAAACTGTGATTAAGCCTGAAGTAAAAGAGACTGAATTTAGTTCATCCCCATCCCGAAATGAAAATGATCCGGCTGCTCCTCTGGACCTTGAAAAAGCCCTTGATGAATTTGAAAATGACAAAGAATTTTTCATGGAGGTTCTCAATGGGTTTATTCATAATGTTGAAAGCCAGATCCCAAAAGTCGAACAGGCGATCGAAAAACAGGATTTTTCAACCATTCAAAAAGAAGCACACGCTATTAAGGGAGGGTCGGCCAACCTGACAGCCATGGCGATATCTAAAGCGGCGCATGCGCTTGAAGCATCTTCCAAATCAAATGACACCAACTTGTCATCTGCTTTGCTGGAAAATTTAAAAAAAGAATTCATACACCTGAAAACCTATGCAACCCACCTTTAATCCCACAATGAAACCATTTTCAAACACAATGACTTGGCAGCCATCTTTTTCCAAGATAGCGCAGATTAAAGACAGGAGGCATCACAGGCCTGCCACCCATTTTTCAAGCAGCACCGGTGCGCTGCAAAAGAGTGAGGATTTCCACTGGCATCTGGCGTTCAACGCTATGCCGCCGATCATGATGGAGACAGGGCTGTCAGATGAAAGCACAATAACAACGACATTGTCATGCTCTGCCGTAAACCTTAGCGCTGAATTAAAACGGGCCCCGCGAGCCCGGTCTTCACCGGGAATAAAATGACCGTCCAGAAGACAGGCAAATCCATGAAGCTTCAGGTCAGCCCCTATATGCAGGGCACCATCCACCTTTGACAGAGATTTGGTCAATTCCAGATACTCATCATTTTCAAGATCAAGTGGCTGCTCAAGCAAATGACCTGAGATAAAAACGGGTTTTTTATTCAGGTCTATTACAATGGCGCAGCCATGGCGTTGTTTTGCCGCACTGTGAACAATACTGCTGACAATTTTAAATAAAGTGGAAGCAGCGCTTGGATCCATACTGGATTCAAGCAATGCTTCTTCGACCTGAACAAGTTTGGCCTTACGGGTGGTTGACTTGAAACTGCCATCTGAAAAACTGCACACTGCCTGCTCATTGAGCTTTAAAAAGCCATGCCGTCCGTTAAAATCAGCCGTAATGGAAAAATCCGGTTTTTCGCCCTTGATAATGCCGATGATTGTTTTTTCATCTGCCACCAGTTTCCGATCTGAATTCTCAACAGATTGAAGAAGCTTTCGGATATGCTTAACATTCTCCAGCAAGGGCTGCTCTTCCTTTGGAAACTTTGCAATAAATTTCATCTTTGGAAGGGATCGTTTTTCAACAAAAACCAATTTGCCTTTGGGCCAGGCCCCCTCTTCAGGGGTTCTGGATATTTTGAGGACAGCTTCCAGAATCGGGTAAACCCTGATTCGAGTATCCCATCCAATCAGAACATTCATTTCATCCACCAGATAATCCCGGACCGCATGGGTTGCATATTCCTTTAAAAAGCTTCCTGAAATACCTGTGTACAGCTCTTCTTCATTGGCGATATCATGAGAAAATCTCCAGACAGCCTGTTCCAGCCATCTTTCAGTCGGACCAATGGAGCACATATCCGGATGGTGTTCTGTAAACCACATCTGATAAACAACAGAACTTGAACATCCGCCATATGAAATCAATCCTGCCAGCTCCAGATTTTTTTCCGGAAATAAATTGCTGAATTTTTTTTTTGTCATAGGAAATGGCTGACTTTTTCCGCCACTCATCCGTATCGATATACAATTCTTTGAATTTCGGTTCATGGCCTGTCAGAAGGTTTTGCGGATCATAAATATATATGGGATCATCCGGTTTAATAGAATAGATCACTGCTGTTCTGCTTGAACCTGAAAAATGCGTCAGGCCATCCCGCAACCCATCCAGGGTTTCGGTAATACACCGTTGAACAAAAGCACATTCATCCATAAGCTTTCTCCAATTTTAGAATCTTTCACCTTAATCAAAATCGGAAAAGAGGTGTTACTGAACTTTTTAAATACCTTTTAATATGGAATCATAGTAAAATAAAAAAGCATTTTTTACAAGAACGGTTATTTCAAATGCTCCCAGGCCTGAATTAATCTTCTGGAAGTCTTTTTTTTATTGTATGTTTTATAAGATTTAGATACATAACCTTTAAACAAAGACAATAAACAGGGGAAATTAAATGAAATTTGAAGCAAAAGGTCAAAATCTGATTCTCGTAACGATTCTTATTTTAATTCTTATCCTTGCCTATTGTGCTATTCCGCCAAAACTTGGCGAGCCGTCCAAAAAAAAGATCACCTACCGTAAATGGATTCTTAGATCAGAACTGGTCAACGGCAAATTACCGGCACCTGCAAAACCAGTGCAAGCTGATCTTGAACCTGCTGTTGAAGACACGGCACAAAAGACGGCCAAAAAAGCCGAACCTGTCCCTGAACACCAGGACTCCCCACCCAAAGCTGCAACCAAACCTGAACAGGAAAAGACTATAGTGCAACCGACAGCATCAGGCTCACAAGGCATCCTTTTAATGAACAATCCTTTGTATGCTTCCCATACCAAACCCATTGTCCAATTTACCCATCAAACCCATATAGATAAATATTCAAAAAGCTGCGGCGACTGTCACCACGACAAGGAAGGCAAACCCCTGAATCTTAAACCGGATGATGCAGTGGCAGGCTGCATCGAGTGTCACACAGAAACTCAAAAAGTCAAAGGTGAAAAACTGGAACCGGCTGAAAAAATTAAAAAATATCACCAGGAGGCCCTTCACGCAAATTGTATCGACTGTCACAAAACCTATAATATTGAAAAAGGGGACCCCAAAGGCAAGGGTCCTGCACCTGTGTTATGTAACCAATGCCATAAAAAAAGTTAAGTTAACATGGATATGCCTTTCATTGGCCGGCTCTATTTTCCGGGAGGGTTACACCGCCACCATGATTTAATCCGACTTTAATTACTTAAGCAGCGGACAATTGCAGCGGTGACAGGCCTCATCAATAATTTCATTCAACGTTGCGCAGGCATTACAGAAAATAATGGCATCCTTTGACTTGTCATATTTTTCATAAGAGTTAAGGCTGCCGTGGTGGCGAACTCTTTCACCAATCTGATAGTAATTATAGAGCGTGTCGTCATTCTCAGCCGTGATTTCATATTTACGACGGTGGTCCGACTGAATAACAACCTTATAAAGCAAATACTCCCGCATATGATAGTCCTGATCACTTACATTTCGACGGCGCTGCTTCTTTTCCACCCGTTTGTCACAAACCGTTCCTTCCCAGGTCCACCCGCCTTTTTTTGAACGATTTGTGATCAGAGCAATCATGGCAAACATGCCGCCGATTACCAATCCGATATACAATGCTTCAGGGTTGTCCATCTCATCGCTCATCTGGCCATACAAAAAAAATCCCATAACTGCTGCAGTGGATAGGATTATGGAAAAAATCCATGCATATCTGTCACTACTTTCCAAATATCCGGCAAAGGCTGGATCGTTGATCCTATCGGAATACCCCACCAGTTTCGGATTGATAACTGCCTTTTTCCCGGTTGCCGTTCCACATTCTCTACAGAATTTTTCATTTTTTTCCACTAGTGACCCACAGGATTTACAAACCATATATATCTCCATTTTCCAGGATGCTTTTTCATTTTTTTTGCAACCGTCATCTGTAATTTTCAACAATTTGTTGAAGGATATGATCACCCGGGCACAACTGTTTTTTTGTCAATGAATTCAATGGGGTTTCAGTGGTTTGAAGAATATCATGGGTGTCTTTAAGATCCTCATTGATATGGAGGATTCCCGTAAGCAGTTGCCCTTTTTCCCGGTGAAGTTCCAGGGCATCAATCGCAGACCGCCTGCTGGTTATATCAATGGAATCGTCACTTTTGTGAAGATGGATAACCCCGCCGTCATGCAGGGTCACAGATTGTGTCGTCCCTTTTTCATATTGGGTTGTGATCTCCTGCCTGGGAGGGATGAAGTCAAAGGTGGCAGTGGCTTCCATATGGTCGCGGACCCACTGGTAGCTCTTGGTCGAGGTGGCGGTATTATTAAAGGTAACACAGGGTGAGATGACATCGACCATGGCGAATCCTTTGTGTGTCATGGCAGCTTTCAAAAGGGGAACCAGCTGCTCCTTGTCACCTGAAAATCCTCTGGCAACAAACCCTGAGCCCAGCTGAACAGCAAGCTCACACAAATCAATGGATTCAAACAGATTTGGCCGTCCTTTCCTGCTGGCAGACCCTTTGTCTGCCGTTGCTGAATCCTGTCCCTTGGTGAGCCCGTAACAGCCGTTATTCATGACAATATAGGTCATGTTGATATTGCGCCGTGCAATGTGTACAAATTGTCCCATGCCGATGGAAGCAGTATCTCCGTCACCGGAAACCCCCAGATAAAGAAGATCCCTGTTGGCCATGTTGGCACCCGTGGCAATGGAGGGCATACGGCCATGGACCGAGTTGAATCCATGGGATTTTCCCAGAAAATAGGCAGGCGTCTTGGAGGAACATCCGATACCCGACATCTTGGCCACCTTGTGCGGTGCTATGGAAAGCTCATAACAGGCCTGGATGATGGCATTGCTGATGGAATCATGGCCGCAGCCGGCACACAGCGTGGAGTCGGCACCTTCATAATCGCGCCGGGTATACCCGAGATCGTTTTTAGGCAGATCGGGATGACGGAAAGTGGGGCGGCGGGAATTCATCTGGCACCTCCTTTATGGGGTTTGGCTCCGGGCGTCAGGAGTGATTTGAGTTCCTGTTCCATGGAATGCAGAATATGTGTGGCCGTGATGGGCATGCCATCGATATTGGTTATTGAAACCAGTTTTTCCGGACAGATGCCGCACTCGTTGATGAGCAGGGTTCGCATCTGGCAGTCCCGGTTCTGTTCTATGACAAAAATGTGTTCGTGCCGGTCAATGAAATCTGTGACCTCGTCCTGGAAAGGAACCCCCCGAAGTCGCAGTGTGCTAATGATGATATCCCGCAAACCAAGCTGTTCCAGTGCTTCATAGGAAGCATGGGTGCTGGTGCCGAAAAAGACAGCACCATAGGTGCCTGTTGTATCGGATATGGTGATATGGGGCTTTGGTACGAGGTTTTTTGCTGTCTGCCATTTTCTATTGAGCCTTACCATGCACCGGTTATAGGCATCACTGTCCTCTGTATATGCCGCATATTCGTCATGGGAAGACCCCCGGGTAAAGTAGGATCCCAGCTTAGGGTGAGTCCCCGGATAGGTTCTGTAACAGATTCCGTCGCCATCTTTGTCCAGATACCGTCCCCATTTTTCAGTTAAGGATTCAAGCTGGTCCTTATCCAGAACCTTTCCCCGATCATATGTTCGGCTGTCATCCCATTTCAAGGGCAGGCAGATATTGTCATTCATGCCAAGGTCAAGATCGCTCATGATAATAACCGGGGTTTGAAGCCTTTCCGCCAGGTCAAAGCTGTCTGCCGTCATCTCAAAACACTCCTTTGGATCACAGGGAAAAAGCAGGACCTGTTTTGTATCACCGTGGGAGGCATAGGCGCACAGCAGGATATCAGACTGCTGGGTCCTTGTGGGCATTCCGGTGCTGGGTCCGGTTCTCTGAACATTGATCAGCACCACAGGGATCTCTGCAAAATACGCCAGGCCGAGAAATTCATTCATCAGGGAGATACCGGGTCCTGATGTTGCGGTAAAGGCACGGGCCCCGTTCCAGGAAGCCCCCAGGGCAATCCCGAGAGCGGTCAACTCATCTTCCGCCTGAATAATGGCCGCGTTTTTTTTCCCGGATTCGTCAAGCCTGTACTGGCTGGTG
>JAHJLN010000135.1 GCA_018821715.1 Pseudomonadota bacterium
ATCGGCGGCAAGGCCTTTGCCGATCTTTTGGGCTCAAGCGATACGCCAAAAGCAGCCCTTGACACCATTGAGAAAGGATATGTTTTAGGATATCACAAGGCCGCTAAAATGGCTGAAATTGGACTTTGGGCCCAGATGTGGGGGGTAACGGATGTAGAACCTGCCGTTATTTCAAAATTATTTATTAAACCTTACAGCGATCTTCAGACAGCACTTGACCAGGCCCTTGAAGAAAAAGGAAATTCAGCCAGCGTCCTGTTCTTGATGGATGGCGGACTGACCGTTCCTTTAGTTAAATAAAACTTATCATAAAGAAAGCCTGATATGCAGTATTCATATCAGGCTTTCTTATTTTCTTACCTTTATGACAATTTTGTGTCGATAAAACATTCAGTTTTAACGAAAGAATATGATCTGGGGATTTTTCAGTTCAAGCTATATTTTTTTAATCTGGCATACATCCGGGATCTGGATACACCAGATATCGTACATGCTTTTTCCACATTGTGATGGGTAAATATCAGAAGTGCTGCCAGATATTCTTTTTCCGTATTCTCCAACCAAACTTTCAACAAGGGGAATTCTCCGTTAGAATAGTCTTGTGACTTTATTTTTTTATTTCCTGCAGTATGAATTAATGAATTTCTTATCACCTTTGCTTTTACATATGACGGCAAGTGTATGGAGTAAAGTGTGGGTTCGTTTTTAGCAGACGCAATAGCCTTGTCAATTGCATTAATCAGCTCTCTGACATTTCCCGGCCATTCATAGGCACCAATAATATCTATAAATTCAGGGGAAACCCCCTTGGTTTCAATGCTGTATTTTTTACAATACTGATCCATGTAAAACAAGGCGATTTTAATGATATCTTCTTTCATATCTTTTAAAGACGGCAGATGGATACCAATCCCTCTTAATTTAAACAAAAGATCTTTTCGAAACTTTCCCTGATCGCTTAACTCATCAAGATTTTTGCTGCTGGCTGCGATTACTCTGAAATTACTTGTTTTTTGCTTTATACCCCCCACCGGGGTTAAGATCTGGTTCTCCATTACCCTCAGAAAGGATCGCTGGATCTGTAAAGGAAGCTGGGATACATCCTCTAAAAACAGGGTTCCCTTGTCCGCTTGTTTTACCAATCCTGTTTTATGGGTTACAGCGCCTGGGAACGCTCCTTTTTCATGTCCGAACAGCACGCTCTGGGCAACCGTATCGGTGATGGCTGAACAGTCGACGATAACAAAATTATTTTTACGGCGGTCGCTGTTTAAATGGATGGTTTTTGCAAACAGCTCTTTTCCTGTTCCCTGCTCTCCTGTTATCAGCACATTGGTATCTGAATATGCAGCGATAGAAACTTTATCAAGGCAGGATTTTATTTCTTCCGACCCACCAATGATACCATTGCGTTTTAAAATACCGGGAGTTGACACATTGCCTTTCTCTTTTCGAAAGTCTAATGCTCGACTGACCTGGAGGTTAAGTTCCTGTCTTAAAAAAGGTTTTTCAAGATAATTCCAGGCGCCGCTGTTAATTGCCATTTCAGCCCCGTCCGGATCACTGTCACCGGTGATAATGATAATTTCAGGAGAAGATGGGGTTGCTTTAATTTTTTTGATAAAATCAAGCCCGTTGGCATCCGGAAGGTTTACATCAAGAAAAACAATATCAAACATCCCGTTTTTCACCAACTCCAAACCGTGTTTTCCTGTTAATGCGCAACGCGTCTCATGGCCGATTTTTTCCATCATCTTTGCCAAAATATCGCAAATCACTTTATCATCATCAATAATCAGAACATCTGCCATAGCTTATACCCGGGATAAAAACAATTTTACAAGTTCAAACAAGATCCTTAAGATAACGAATATAACGGAACAACCCTGTCATGGAATAAAGAACAAAAAATCTGTAACAATACCTTTCTAGTACATGATCACAGGATTGATGTCAAATGCCATGAAAAAATAAATAATGAAAACAGGGGTGAAAAAGGAAAGGAAAATTTAAAGGGGCCTTTTATCAATTTCAAGGCCCCTTTAAACACTGTTTTAAACGATGCTAAAGATCGTTAATTGCTTCTGTGAGTGACGGCATAAACTCAAGGATATCTTGAACAATACCGACATCAGCCACCTGGAAGATGGGTGCTTTGGGGTTCTTGTTAACCGCAACAATAAACGGGTTGCCCTTTACACCGCCCAGATGCTGGAAAGAACCTGAAATCCCCATGGCCATGTAGACTTTTGGTTTAACGGTTTGGCCGGATGTTCCGACCTGTCGTGATTTTTCAAGCCATTTTGCATCAACAATAGGCCTGGAACATGAAACAACTGCGTTCATCGCTTCGGCAAGTTCCTGTGCAATTTCAATATTTTCTTGTTCTTCAATACCGCGACCAATGGATACCAGTACATCGGATTTGGTAATATCAACATCACCGACTTCTGCTTCTACAATTTCAAGGAATTTTCTTTTTGCTGAAAGATCTCCTGCATCACCGGATTTATCGATGACTGACCCTGAAGCTGATCCTGGTTCAACAGGGGCAAAAGATCCGGGCCTGACCGTCATGACAGCCCCTGATGAGATGTCAATGGCCACATGGGTGCTGACAGCCCCGCCAAGTTCCTGGCGAACCGCTTTTAAAGTTGTTCCGTCTATCCCCTCAAAATCAACGATATCTGCTGCATAGGCAGATTCCATTTTAACGGAAAGGCCGGGAGCCAGATCCATTCCAAAGGTGTTGTGTGCCACAAGAAAAATAGCATCTGAAGGAATAATATTGACCAATGCTTTTCTGACAACATCTGCATTTGGATAGGCAAGCTCAGCATTGTCGATTTTTATGACCTGCGAATAAATAGCTGTCATATCGTTGGCAACCTTATCCAGGTCTGCGCCTGATCCTGTTACAACAGCGGTTAAGGATGCACTTGCATCAATTTTCTTGGCAGCTGAAGGATATTCCAGGGCCACATCTTCAGCAGCACCGTCTTTAAATGGAATGTATGCAAAAATCTGTGTCATGATTAGAGCCCTCCTTTTGCTTTAAGCTTCTCAATCAGCTTTTCTATTATCTCATCAGTGGAGCCTTCAAGCATTTCAGCACCTTCACCCGTATCGGGTACAAAATAATCAACCCGCTTTGTTTTTGCACCGGCTTCACCTACAGTGTTTACATCAATCCCCAGGTCAGATGCTGCCTTTACAGGGATATCAACACTGGCAACTTTCCTGATACCGCGGATACCCACATAACGGGGCTCATTAATACCGGTCTGGATGGAAAGGACACAGGGAAGCCCAATTTCATTCATTTCCTGGTTTCCGCCCTCGATTTCTCTTCCAACTATTATGCTGCCATCTCCCACTTGAATTTTATTCACCAGGGATGCATAGGGTATCTCCAGCATTGCTGCCAGCATTCCGCCAATCTGACCTGCCCCTTCATCGGCCTGGGCCCCTGTCAGGATAAGGTCGTAACTGCCTTTTTTAACCTCTGCTGCAAGGATGCCGGCAATTCCCCTGCCGTCAGATCCTTCAAATGCATCATCTGAAAGGAGAATGCCGTTATTGGCACCCATTGCCATTTCACGTCTCAATACTTCTTCTGATTCATCATCACCAACCGTGATAACCGTCACATTCCCACCAACTTTATCCACAATCTGGATCGCTTCTTCAACTGCATAGTTATCCCATTCATTCACTGAATAAACCAGATCATCCCGATCAAGATCATTGCCGGCACTGTTGAGTTCAAATTCATTCTCAGCAGTATCCGGGACTCTCTTGACACATACCAAAATTTCCATTATTGCCTCCTTTAAATCAATTTCCCGTACAGATTTGTAAAAATTTTAAAAACCTGCAACTCGTTTATTTTATGCAAGATGCTGCTCAATGAGTTCTGTAAAATCCAAGGCTTCCATCTCTCCTTCTTTTCCTGCAACTTTAATCGCATCCTGGATATTGACCAGGCAGAAAGGACAGGCAGTTACAATGACAGTAGCTCCGGCCTCAGCAGCCATATTGACCCTTAAAACACCCATTCTTGTTTCTTCTTCCGGTTCATAGAAAAGCATCAACCCGCCGCCGCCGCAGCAGAAAGACCGATCCCGGCTCTTTTCAAGTTCAACTCTCGTCAACCCGTCAATGGCATCCAATACCTTTCTGGGTTCCTCATAAATTCCATTATGCCGCCCCAGGTAGCAGGGATCATGATAAACATAAACCTTGTCAGGGTTCTGACAGGGTTTAAGGTCAAGTTCACCTGTTGCAATTTTTTCAGCCACCACCTGGCTGATATGCTTTACCGGCGGCAGGTTATTGTAATCGTTTTTCAGCGCATTATAGGCATGGGGGTCTGCTGTTACAATCTGTTTGACGCCGCTTTCCAGAATCGCTTCAGTATTTTGTGCTTTCAGATCCTGGTACAGCATCTCCTCACCAAACCGCAAGACTTCATTACCGCTGTCTTTTTCAAGTTTTCCTAAAATTCCAAAATCAACACCTGCTTTTTTAAGGATAAGGGAGGTCCGTCTTGCAATCTCCTGAATATTATCATCATAGGATGTGATACTGTCCACAAAATAGAGGGTATCTGCTTTTTCCCCATCAAGATCTTTGACCTGACACAGTGCACTGAACTCTTTATCCGTTGCCCATTCCGCCCGTTTTTTCTCCATTTTCCCATAAGGATTACCCCTTTTTTCAAGGGCTTTCAAGGGTTTTTGAAGGGACTGAGGCACCAGGCCTTCATCGACCATTCCTCTTCTTAAGTCAACCATCTTGTCGATATATTCGATCCCCAACGGACACTCTTCTTCACAGGCCCCGCAGGTGGTGCAGGACCAGATTTCATCTTCCGTATAAATATCTTCCACCAACAGTTTGCTCTTATAGATTTCACCTGACAGCGGATAATTTTTAAACATCAAATCTCTGGCCTTGATCGTAATAAACCTTGGAGATAAGGGACGCCCCACTGCATTGGCAGGACACTGATCAGAACACCTGCCGCAATCAGCGCAGGAATAAAAATCCAGCATATGCTTCCAGGTAAAATCTTCAAGTTTTTTCACGCCAAAAGACTCTAAATCATCCAGTTTGTCCTCGGTAATCCCATGCATGACCGGTTTGATATTACCTTTTTTAACCCGCATGAAAAATACGTTAAAAACAGACGTAATCACGTGGAAATGCTTTCCCAGGGGTAAAAAACACAGAAAAAAGAAAAAAGTGATATCATGGACAAAATAGGAAAAGATATGAAGTCCCTGAAGAATATTTTGGGGAGCGGATGCCAGCATCCCCTTAAATATCCAGACCAGGGACAAGGGCGCTAAAAAATGCTCCTGGCCTGCATGCTGCAAATCAAATGCAATCTGGGAAGCTTCAAAAAGACTTTCTGAAATCATAAGGGTTGAAATAATGCCTAGTACAAAAACAGCTTCACCTGTATGGTCTTTGCCGTATTTTTCCGGCACGGCATATCGTTTGGGTTTATAGATGCCCCTTCTGACGGCTGCAATAATACAGGCGATCAGCACAAAGGTTGCGGCATAATCCTTGATAAAATTATAGATAGCCCCCAAAAGCCCGCCAAACCCCGGCAATACAAATCCATCTGAAACACCGATAATGACAAGGGATGTCGAACGGATGGACAGGATGAGAAACCCTGCAAAGATGAAAATATGAAGCACCCCTGCCAGCATGTATCGGGGTTGCCGTATCTGCCCCAGCCAGACAACAACAAGATTCTTGACCCGTTTGCCGATCTGGTCAAACCGGTTATCCGGGTTTGCCCGTATAAGCGGTGCAATCCGCCTGGCCATGATATATGTAAACAACCCAATCCCGATGATCGGTAAAATAAATGACAATATTGCTGCGGGAAATATCCCGAAAAATTTAAAACTTGCCGGACCGATTATTGAAGTCATACCTTGTTACCTCCAAAATATTTCTTAAACTTATGAATACTGACTCAAGATGCTTTAATAAACATGACAGAACACGTCAAGCAAAAAGCCGAGTTCAAAAAAATTATATCATTCAAATACTATATGGCATTTATTATCCTTTGACACCGGTCAGATAAAGGTCCACTAAAGGATCGGCCATTGAAACCAGATCATACCTGCCGTCGGCAGACACCCAGGTACTGATGACGCCTTCCACTGCACCCAGAATAAATCGTTTTACAAGACCGACAAAAAGGTCCTGGCGCATGGATCCTTCAATCTGGCCCTGTTCAATAATATCCGACAATAGATCCAGGTACATTTTTGATATATCTTTGATTTGAGATTCAATATCCCTTAAGTATCTTACTTCCGACTGAAAAATAATTGCCATGTTTTTATCATTTTGAAATTCCGCAAGATGGCACCGAATCAACTGTCGCAATTTTTCTTCGGCTGTTTTAGCCCCTTCAACCGCAGCATGCATTTTTTTAAATACAACATTGGTTTTAAAATTAATAAACTGGTAGAGAATATCGTCTTTGTTTTTGAAATACAGGTATAATGTGCCATCTGCCACACCTGCCTTAGCTGCTATCTGTGATATGGTTGCTTTGTAAAATCCAAATTCCGCAAACACGGCACCAGCGCTGTTAAGTATTTTATCATATTTTTCCGATTTGTTTTTCTGCAAACGTTTTTACCTTTCAAAAATATAAATGAATAAAGATTCATTATCTAACTAAAGATTTTTATAAATGTCAAGCAGATAATAATTATATTTAAAATTGCATGCAAATAAATTTTGTCTTTTTTTACAGATAGTTATAAATAAACACGGTTTTTTGTTTTAAAAATAGTTTTGATTTTATCTTTAAATAATGTCCATGAATACTTATTCATTCTTAAAAATCGGCCAAAGGCTCTTGATTTTAGGTATCAATAATAATACATAATGATGATAATATATTATTTGACTTGGAATTTCATACTACCAGGGAGGGAAAGATGACGTCTACCAGATTTTCACACGATTTCGAAACCGCACTTGATCTTGGCAGACCCCCTAACATAAAAAAACTATTTCCCAATTCAAAAGCACTTCTTGTCAGTGGAAAATATATAGATCTGGCCATGTTGATCAAGAAAAACTGCATGACCATAGCAGCAAACGGGCGCAACTCTTTTGTGATTCGGGGTACCCTTGCTGCTGCCCAACGTGCAAATGCAGCGATTATTATTGAGATTGCCAGATCAGAAGGTGGAACCAATGCCTATTGTGCAGTGAATTTGTGGAATATTGCCAGACAGACAGATGCGTTTATGAACGAACTTGGCATTACCATTCCTGTCGCTATCCATGCAGATCATTTCGGCATTAAAACACCTGAAGATATTGAACCTGCAAAAACAGAAATTGTGTCTTTATTTGATGCCGGAATTACCTCCATTGCCATTGATGCCTCCCATATGCCCGATGACCAGAATCTTCTGGCAAACATTGAATTGTTTCCCTATATCCCTGACTGGGCAGGGTTGGAAACAGAAGTCGGTGAAATCAAAGGCAAGTTAGGTCTTTCCACTGCCCAAGAAGCCCTCTTCCTTATCCAGGGACTCAACGCCCACAATATTTTCCCTAACTGGATTGCATTGAATAATGGTACAACCCATGGCATTGAAGCCAGTGATACAGGTATCAATGTGGAACTGACTGCTCAAATCCATGCGGCACTATCCAGATATAAAGTATCCGGCGCACAACACGGCACATCCGGGAACAGTTCGGAACGGCTTCGTGAAATAGCCTCAAAAACCCGGACGACCAAAGCCAATGTGGCAACTGCCCTGCAGATGATCTCATGGGGTCTATCGGTCAATGATTACGGGAATGCCATCATTGATAACGAAAATTTTATCAAAGAAAAAGACAAGGGTGTTTCAGAAAATATGTGGGCAAAAGTTCAGACCTATGCAACGGCAAATGATTTAAAAGGCGGCAACATTAAAGCAATCAACCTTCCCTTTGAAAACAGATTCCTTGCTCAGCCAAAGGAAATTCGGGACAGAATGTCAAAAAATGTTGAAAATTTTGTTTATGGTCTGTTAACCACTGTATTTAATGCTAGGGATACTGCCCCAATCGTCATTAATGAAATCTTAAAAAGCAAATCCCATGACCCAGGCATCACGGCTGAAAAAATTGAAAAAAAAGAGGACTGGACAAAAGAAAAAATAATTGAAAACGCGTCCAGAATCGATGGTGACAAAGGTCCAAAGGGAAATTTTGATGATTAAAATAAAAATTAAAGTTTTAATTTTCTCATACCGATAACTGTGTTTAAGGAGAAAATTAATGCAGATACCGTCATATCAGATACAGAATGTCCTGAAAGTTTACTCACGACAGTTGAGCCAGGGCAAAATACTGAGCAGAAACAAATTCGGCATTACCAATAAAACATCTGCCGACAGTGTTACTATCTCCTCTGAAGGAAAACGACAGGCAATTATTGATAAAGTTGCAGCAAATATTGTAGACAGGATTATCACTGAAGGGCCTAAAGAAAAAAATGAAGAAAAAATCACCAGCCAGATTGAAAAAGAATTAGGGAAAAAAATCAATTTCACAAAAGATAAAAATCAGTTTACCTATACAGTGATTGATGAAAATAATCAAAAAATAACCCATACCTTGTCTGTAGAAGATTCAAAGTTTATTGTTAGACGAATGACAGAATTGGCAAGACAAGTAGCAGACAGCAATATGGAGTTATAAGGAGGCCCAAAACCCATGAAAATATCAAACTCTACTCCCAATTACATCAATCAGACGTATGCCAATCAGGCAAACACTGCTGCCAGCCAGAATGTAAAATCACAAAAAACTGCTGATGAAGCCGCGAATGAGACATTGACAGACAGCATCAATTTTTCTGGCCGGACCAAAGATCTACAGAAGATATCCAAAGCCATGGAAACCGAGCCGGCAGATAGACAAAAATACGTGGCAGATATAAAACAGAAGGTTGAAACCAATCAATACAATATTAATGCCGAGACTGTTGCCGAAAAAATGGTGGGTTCTCTTATGAATGAAATCGGCTGACAGCAATATTTTCCCGGCATTTTTTTCTTTTCTAAATTTTTTCTCCTGCGATAGAAACGAAAACCCTTTGATTTTAAAGGATTTTTTGTGTTTTTTTAAAAAAAATTCCCTTGGCATACCTTTTGCTTATTAAGTATTCAAGTAAAAAGGAGGTAATGATGACCACTATAAACCAAATAAACGAATCCGCTCAATCTTTTGCTGCGTCAAATACCAAGGTTTCAAAACACCAGAAAAAAGATGCCTTTGGCAATGCCCTCAGCAAAGCCCTTGATAGAACGGAGGCACCTGAAATGGAACACACCACAACAAATGCCTTAAGGGAAATTGCTTCAAAAGATCTGAATATCATTAATGCATCTGATATTGTTTCAGGAAAAACCGACAACCTCCTTGCAATGCTCGATTCATACTCATCCAAACTAGAAGATCCGAATATTTCATTAAAAACCATTGCCCCGGTTGTTGAAGAAATAAAGAACTCTGCCGGCCATCTTTTAAAAGACACACAGAACCTGACCGATGCAGATGCAAATTTGAAAAAGATAGCAACCCAGACAATTTTAACAGCGCAAACAGAATATGTTAAATTTCAAAGGGGAGATTATCTGTCATAGGATTTTTTTGCCTGGCGCCAAAGCAGGTCTTTTTGATCTCTTGAAAGGTCTTTGAGTTTAACTTTTTTCTCGACCAATTTTTCTTCCATCAACCTGAATCTGCCTTCAAACTTGGCAGTCGAATTGGCAAGAGCGGTTTCAGGGTGAAAATTTGCAAACCTTGCCACATTGACAAGCGTAAACAAAATATCTCCAAATTCCATTGCTGCCTCATTTTGATTTCCGGTTTTTAAGGCAGTTTCAAATTCATTGATTTCATCTTTGACCGTATCCAGCACTTCATGGATATTATCCCAATCAAATCCTTGTTTTACGGCACACTTGGACACTTTTAACGCCCGGATCAATGACGGCATCCCTTTGGGAACCCCATCAAGTGCAGATGCACCCTTTAGTCTGGCTTCCTTTTTTTCCATGGCTTTGATCGCGTCCCACTGCAGGTTCAGCTCTTCTTGGGTTGAAATTTTCGCATCTTCATACACATGGGGATGACGACGAATCATTTTTTTTGCGACCTGCCCAATAACATCTGAAATCGTAAAGGCTTGTCTTTCCTGAAATATTTCTACAATAAACGCAAGCTGAAACAACACATCCCCCAATTCCTCACAAATATGTTGCAGGTCTTGTTTTGCAATGGCCTCCTCTAACTCATAAACTTCTTCAACAAGGCACTTCCACATGGTTTCAGGTGTTTGTTTCCGGTCCCATGCACACCCTTTTTCACTTTTTAATGTCTGGATAATGTCAAACAGTGTCTTTAGTGTTTCCAATTCTTTTGAATCCCTTCCAGGTGTTTTAAAAAATCACTTCTGGCATTTTTGGAAACAAAAACAGTCATGGCTTTGGAAATTTTTGCAACATAGGGAGAGAATTTTGAATCTGCCAGGATATTTGAACTTTTTGGCAGGAATGTTGTGATCATAATAAACAGTACAGACACAATCAACACCCCTTTGGCAGCGCCAAAAGCAAGGCCGAAAGTTCTGTCAACCCATCCTAGAAAAACAAGCTTTAAAAATTTACGAATCAGTACGGAAAGAAAACTGACTCCAATTAAAATAATGCAAAACAACACAAAAAAAGCGGTCAGATTTCTGATTCCAGGGGTTTGTATCCATCTTTGAGCATAAACCGTGATCTGAGGGTAGTAGGTATAGGCGCCGTAAAACCCTGCAACAACTCCTATGATCCCTGATATCTCCCCTATGAGTCCTTTAAACAGTCCCCGTATCAAACAAAACGATATAATAACAATTATAGCAATGTCAAAAGCATTCATATTTCCCCTTTTTTTGGTTTGATTAAACGCGCTTTTTCAATACCAATTAAGGTGTTTTTTAGTCAAGATTTTTATTGACCTTTAAGCAAATAAAATGCACCCTATAGGCCATGAAAAACATTACGTTTCAAAACTTGGATCTTACCCGGGAACTTTTTGGCCATCATAACCAGAATCTGGATAAAATAGGTGAGGCGTTCAATGTAGAGATCAACACACGGGGCAATTCGCTGCTGGTTAACGGCACGTCTCAAAATACACTGCTTGCTGAGAAACTGATCAACCAGCTTTATCATCTTTTAGAAAATAACTTTTCCTTTGAGGAAGCTGATTTTGATGCAGCCGTCAATACCCTGAAGAACAACAACAATACCCACCTGAAAGATATCTTTTTGACCACGGTATTTAAAACCGTCAGAAATAAGGCTATTACCCCGCGGAATCCTGCACAGCAAAAATATGTACAGGCAGCCCGTAACAATGATGTTGTTTTTTCCATCGGCCCTGCCGGAACAGGAAAAACATATCTTGCCATGGCTCTTGCAATGGCCGCATTTTCAAAAGGAGACGTTAAAAAGATTATATTAACAAGGCCCGCTGTTGAAGCCGGAGAAGCTTTGGGATTTTTGCCCGGTGACCTGGCCCAGAAGATCAATCCGTATCTTCGGCCTTTGTATGATGCCCTCTACGACATGATGGACTTTGAAAAAGCAAAACTGCTCATTGAACAGGAAACCATAGAAATAGCCCCCCTTGCTTTTATGAGGGGCAGGACATTAAGTGATGCTTTTGTTATTCTGGATGAGGCACAGAATACAACATCAGAACAAATGAAGATGTTTTTAACACGTATCGGGTATGGATCACAAGCCATTGTTACCGGTGATATCACACAAGTAGACCTGCCATCCGGGAAAAAATCGGGTCTGATTGAAGCCAAAACCATCTTAACCAATATAAAAGGAATAGAATTTATTTTCTTTTCAAAGGATGATGTGGTCCGGCATAAACTTGTCTCAAGTATTATAGATGCCTATGAAAAAAAACAAAAACGAAAATAGCATCAAGCAGGTAAAAGAGTTTCTATTAAAAACGCCTTCCGTGTTGTGGCTGCTGCTGATTTTTATCACGCTTACCTTTACGGTCACCCACTATCCGAAACAGAGTAAAACGACCTATTCTTACGGGATTGGGGATGTGGCAAAAAGGGATATCAAAGCCCCGAAAAATTTCTTTGTTGAAGATAAAGAAGCCACTCATCTAAAAAAGGAAGAAATCAAAGAATCTGTTAAAATTGTATATGATTTTGATGCCAACCTTTTAAAAAAAATATCTTCCAATATTGACCAGGCAATGGAAATTCCCCGGGAACTGTTCAAAAAAGCAGGCGATCAGAGCCTGGAGCCGGACCCGACATTTGCGATCATATTGGACACCAAACCGGCATTTGAAGAAAAGCTGGGTATTGAAGTCAGCAAGGGAGCGTATTCTATTTTTTACAAATATCAGTTCACTCCTGACATTTCCATAAAAATGAACACCATTATGGAAAAGATCCTTACAAACGGGGTTGTTGCAAATAAGGATCTTTTATTAAAAGAAGAAAACAAGGGAATTATCCTTCGAACCATCGGCTCCAGAGAAGAAAGAACCGTCAATAACCTAAAAGCGTTTTACGGCCCGGATCAGGCAAAAACCATGGTTCGGATTGAAGGTCAACCTCTTTTAAAGGAGATGAACTACACCCTTTCCAACCTGATCGTTGATCTGTGCCAACGACTGCTGCAGCCCAATATTACCTTAAACAAAAATGAAACCGAGAAACGGATTCAACAAGCGAAAGACCAGATCAAACCCATCCTCTATCAAATCATCGCCGGAGAAATGATTTTACGGGAAGGCGAACGGGTTGACAAGGTACAGCTGGTAAAGCTTTTAGCCCTACAGGAACAGGTCGAGGAAAAGGATATTCTCATTTCCAGTACAGGGTTTGCCTTGATTACCTTTTTTTCTATCCTGGTTGTCTATCTCCTTTTTTTAAAAGATCATAAAAAATTAAGAACAGATCATAACAAGCATATCTTCTTTCTGGCATTGGGACTTGCCCTGTATCTCACCTTTGCCAAAATTTCAACCTATATTGCCCAGTCTGCGAATCCGGAAATGGCATGGGATATCTCTTCTATCTCGTTTTATATGATCATACCCATTCCGGCTGCCGCCATGGTGACCTGCCTTTTTCTGGGGTTTGATATTGCCGTGTTTTTCACCATCATCCTTTCCCTTTTGACCAGCCTTGCATTTTCCGGAAGTTTTGAAGTTTTTGTGTTCTTCTTTTTATCAAGTATCACGGCAGCGTATTGGATCAAAGAGAAACAGGAGAGGGGAAACTTTATCATTGCCGGATTCAAGCTTGCGGCCTTTAATGTTGTCCTGGCCCTTTCCCTTGGTTTTTACTCCATTTCCCAGCCAGATGTCATCATCCTGGCAAAAGAAATGACCCTGGCCTTTTGCGGCGGTCTTTTTGCAGCCACGTTCACCATAGGATTTACCCCGTTGATTGAAATTGTTTTTAATTACACAACCGACTCTAAACTTCTGGAATTTTCAAACCTTGATCGACCCTTGATTAAAAAACTGATGATAGAAGCCCCTGGAACATATAATCACAGCATTATTGTCGCCACCCTGGCGGAAGCCGCTGCATCTGCCATTGATGCCGGTACGCTGAAGGCAAAAGTAATGGGATACTACCATGATATTGGAAAGCTGGATAAAACTTTGTATTTTATTGAGAACCAGGCGGACGGTAAAAACAGACATGATAAGCTTTCGCCTTCCATGTCCGCCCTTGTTTTAATTCAGCATGTTAAAAAAGGAGTTGAACTGGCAAAAAAATATAAGCTTGGCGATGAAATTATTGAAGGGATTAATCAACATCATGGAACGTCCCTGATTAAATATTTTTACCAGAAAAGCCTGAAAAGCGGCAATGACACGGTAAAAGAAGAGGACTTCAGATATCCGGGGCCAAAACCCCAGACAAGGGAAGCGGGCATTGTCATGCTGGCAGATGTTGTAGAAGCCGCTGTAAGAGCATTGGAACGCCCCACTCCGGCAAGAATCCAGGGACGGGTGAAAGAACTGATAAACGATATTTTTGCAGACGGACAATTAGAGGAATGCGAACTGACCTTAAAAGATCTTCACCAGATTGCAAAAAGCTTTAATAATATTTTAACCAGTATTTATCATAGCCGGATAGAATACCCTGATAAATCCCAGGAAAAGAAAAAAGAAAAAAATGGAACTATTAGAGATACTGATCGACAATCAGCAAAAAAAGAAAATACCAACAGTCAAAATCCGCAAAAAGACAAAACAGATCTTAAGCGCCTTGGGTTGTGATGCCCATGAAATATCCATTGTCATTACAGATGATAAGGAGATTCAACAGCTCAATAAAATGTACAGAGATGTGGACAAGCCCACAAATGTACTGGCATTCCCCATGCAGGAGGGACAATACACCGATATTACGCCCGGTCTTTTAGGCGATGTTGTCATCTCTTGTGAAACCGCTCAAAAAGAAGCAGATGATGCCGGTATCACTCTTTTGGAAAGAATGTCCCAGCTTCTGATTCACGGCATTCTGCATTTGGTGGGATTTGATCATGAAAAAAGCCGGGCAGATTACCTGAAAATGGAAGAAAAAAGCCGTGAACTGTTAAGGATAATTGAACCCAATAAAGAATTGAATGCATTTTAAATAATGGAGGGATGGAACAAAATGGCTCGACTTGCTGTAAATGTAGATCATGTGGCAACGTTAAGACAAGCAAGGGGAATCAACTATCCGGAACCGGTTGCAGCTGCTGTTGCGGCAGAGACAGCAGGTGCTGACGGGATTGTTGTTCATTTGAGAGGTGACCGCCGCCATATCAATGAAAGGGATGTCAGGCTGTTAAGAAAAATCGTACAGTCAAAACTCATACTGGAAATGGCTGCGACAAGTGAAATGTTAGGGATTGCACTTGATATCAAACCCGATTGTGTAACCCTTGTTCCGGAAAAAAGAGAAGAGCTGACAACAGAAGGGGGACTTGATCTGATCACCCATGAAAGCCATGTCAGAGAAGCGGTTGCCACCTTAAAAAATGCCGGCATTGATGTCTGCATTTTTATTGATCCTGATCTTGACCAGATAAAAGTGGCCCATAAGATTGATGCCGACATGATTGAAATCCATACCGGTGCCTTCTGCGATGCAACCACAAGCGCTCAAAAGCAAAAAGAATTGTTCAGAATTGTTGATGCGGCAAAAATCGGAACCAAGTTAAAACTTGAGGTAAATGCTGGTCATGGCATCTGCTACAACTCCATTAAAGCTTTTAAAGGACTTGTGGAAATCAGCGAATTCAGCATTGGCCACAGTATTGTTTCAAGGGCGATACTCACAGGAATGGAACAGGCTGTCAGAGATATGAAGCAACTTATTTTAGGACTTTGACATTGTTAAAAAGTATGGTATCGTCAGATAATCATCAACCTTAAAAATCGAAAATTTCCAAAAAATTAAGATGGCACATCAGAAAACACTATTAATCATTGATGACGAACCCTCCATCCGGGAGAGCCTGATGTCTTTTTTTGAAGATGAAGGCTATCTTGTTTTTTCTGCAGAGGATGGAGAAACCGGACTGGATATTTTTTTTAATGAAAAGATTGATATTGTTCTCACTGACTTAAGAATGCCGAAAAAAGATGGTATTGACGTCATGAAAACCATCCATAAAGTCAAACCGGATACACCGATGATCGTTGTGTCGGGAGCCGGGAAAAAAGAAGACATTATCAAGGCGCTGCGAATGGGGGCCAAAGATTATATCACAAAACCCATTGAAGACCTTGATATGATCAGTCATACTGTAAAGCAGGTCCTTGAAAACAAACGATTAAACGAGGAGAACAGACAATATCGGGAAAAACTTGAAAAAAGTGAACACCAATACAGAACCATTACGGAAAATATTGCCGAAGGTGTGATTACCGTAAATGAGAACGAAAATTTCACCTATGCCAACCAGGCTTTTTGCAACATGCTCGGGTATTCAAGTGATGAACTACTGAAAAAAAATCTCAAAGACATCTCAACTGCTGACAGTTTTAATGTTATTCAAGAGCAGACGTTAAACAGGCGTAACGGGTTAACCGGCCGGTACGAAATACAAATGATCGATAAAAACAATCTGCCTGTTCATGTGGAAATGGCCTGCAGTCCTATTTTTGGTGATGCAAATGCATACCAGGGGGCCATCGCTGTGGTACGGGATATCACAAAAATGATTGAACTTAGAAAAAAATTCCAAAAATTTCTCAGCTTGAAAGATACGCAGGCAAAGGATGTGCTTCCTATCTGCGCAAGCTGTAAAAGCATAAAAGTAAAAAACAACGATTGGATCCAGGTCGAAGAATATTTTTCAACGATTGTGTTTTCTCACGGGATCTGCCCCAAGTGTTGTGAAAAATTATACCCGGAAATTGATTTCTCTGACCTGGATGCGAAGACATAAAAAACATGAACAATGAGGTTAGAGCAATCCCGACGCTTTTGCCGCCCAGGTCATCCCGCACTGATTGTTGGAAAGCACTGTCTTAAACCGTTGTTTCAAACGATCCGGTGCATTTTCTACGACAAATCCTTTCCCGGACCACTCCAGAAGATCCTGATCATTATAATCATTTCCCACTGAAATAACGTTCTGCCTGCAGATGCCCAGCCGGTTGGCAAGAAAGGCAGCGGCCTTGGATTTGGATACATCTTTATCAAACACCTCTATCCATGCAGAACAATTATCAATAGGACTTGTGGCATGGATCACACTGAATCCTGACAACTCCTTTTTAATTGTTTCCACAAAGCGCATATCTGCTTTGCCCGGTATAACCGCCAACACCTCGGTTGCCGGTTCAAAATAAAGACAGGTATCTTCTATGGGCAAAGCATATGCTTTGTAAAGCGCCAGCCGGGCTTGAAAATCAGGATTATCATTCCCATGGGATTTATATAAAAACTGCCGCGTGTCCGGTATCGCCTTATGCACCATATAATCAATCTTTTGATGGTTAAAATAATTGGTTATCCTCTTTATGTCCAAAGACTTTATTTCTTTTTGGCGGATAACCTTACCACCTGGAAATTCCATAATTCCGGCACCGGTAGAAAAGAT
>JAHJLN010000136.1 GCA_018821715.1 Pseudomonadota bacterium
CGACACTCTTTGTGTTTTTTTCTCATCAATAAGATGTTTGTAAGCAATTTCTTTTTTTTTAAGGTTTTGTGCAATTTTAAACATCTGCTTGTTCTGGTGTCCGGTCACCCGTTTCAACTGTTGTCTTTTTATGGCATGTTTGAATTGTTTGAAACAAATCCTTGCCTGATCAACCAGGTCTTGATCGTTAAATGGAAGGGTGATGCAGGCATTGATGGCTGCTTTATTAATGGCATTGATTAAGGTGTCGGGTTTGTCTGCAGGCACCAGCAACATTCTTTGCGTTAACGGTGAAATGGATTTTACTGTTTGTAAAATGTCATCCCCTTCCATTTTGGGCAGTTTAAAATTGCTGATAAACAGGGCAAACAGCCATTGTTTATCCTGGCCAAGCAGATGCAAAGCATTTTTTGAGGTCTGTTCGCAAGTTACCTCCCATCCCTCTTTAGAAAGAATAGATTCGACACGCTGTCGAATGTCGTCATTGTTTTCCAGAACAATGACTTTTGGCTTTTTCTTTTCCGTCATTTGATCTCACCTTGCATTTCAGGCATCTCAAATCCGCTTCGCTGTGCTAACTCAGTAAATTGGCCATACAGTTCCTTGATGGTATCCGTAAAAAATGCCTCGGTTTTTTTAAAATCAATACCCGCACCCTCTTTTACCTTGTTTTCAATTTCAGCCAGGAGTGCTTCGGGATTGATAGTCTTTTGGGAAGAAAGCGCCTTGATTTGTTTTTCAATGATGTCAATAGCTGTGTCAAGCTCATGGATCTGTTTGTTATGGCCTTTTGTGGTCTCCATTAACTCACAATTGAGCTCATACAATTTTGCGTTTTGTTTTTTGGCAAGAGTTAACAGGTTTTCATTTTCCAAAATTTTTTCATAGAGCAAAATTCCTGATCGGATGGCAGTGACAACATCATCATGTTCCCAGGGTTTGGCAATATATCTTTGAATTGAACCCTTGTTGACGGCATTGATGAGGGTCTCCATTTCCAGATAACCTGTCAGTAAAAATCTTATACTGTCCGGTGTAAGTTTTTTTGCCTGCTCAAGAAACTGGATGCCGGTCATGCCGGTCATGCGTTGATCAGATATAATGATGGAAAAAGGGGGGGTTGTTTTTTCTATTTTTACTAGTCCTGATTCCCCGCTGTCTGCAAAAACAGACTCAATGTTTTGTGTCTGGAGGATACGGCCAATGGTTTTGCCGATCTGCTCATCATCGTCAACAACAAGTACCCTATGCCGATATTCAGATTGCATTCCTAACCTTTTAGCTGTTTGCGGTATAAACAATTAAAATTATTATTGTTTTAATCTTAACGCCTATTTTCGCCAAAATCAACACCAAAAGCCTTATCACTGATGAATTTGCGGGAATATGGTTAACCGTATAAAGAAATCAGCCGCCTGCAAGGAAAGTAATAATCTGGATTTCATCACCGTCTTTCAACTGTTTTTCAAGTTCACCCGGATAGGCACTCTCTTTGTTCAAATAGATTTCAATGTAGTGACGCAAGGCCCCTTTTTTATCGAACAATTCATTTTTCATGCCTGGATATTGGGCAACAAAATTATGTAAGGCTTCACCAACGCAAGTTCCTTGGGTCTCTATCGTTTCCTGACCATTGGTATGCCGGCGATGGGTGACATGGATATGTATTTTTATACTCATTTTAATTCGTCCCTCAAGGTCATCAAAAAGCCTTGGAAAAGTTTTTTCTTCTCCAAGGTTGATTCTTTCTGTTTTTATTAATAAACTACTCTATTTATAAATACATTAAGATTCGTTAAAAGGAAAGCAAGTTGAAGGAAGATAAAAACAAGACACCTTTGAGCCTGGATAAAACTTTGAAAGCTAGATTAATTATTGACCTGTTAACCAGACTTGTCGTCCATTACGGCCTTTGGTTCACCGAGGTCAGGCATCAGATGGGCATGGAAAAAGCGTTGAAGATTCTTGAAAAAGCAACAGAACAAACGATTCCCATTGGATTAAAAAAATTTGCTGATATCTTAGGGTTTCAACTGGAAGCCGGATTGCCCAAAGCATTGATTCAACTGGAGGAAGAAAAGATAGACGCCTTAATTGGTGCTGTGGCTAAAAATTGGCTGGTGAATGATGGCCTATGGTTTCAGGCGGTTGAATTTGACAATGGAATGAATGATGCAAAACGATGTAATGATTCCTGCTGGGCGCAGTTTTCTCCCTATGAAGCCTTTGCCGTTAAAAAGTTTTTAAACCTGGAAGATCAGTGTGGGCTTGAAGGATTGAAAAAAGCGTTACATTTCAGGATGTATTCATTCATTAATAAGCAATCTATTGTTGACGAAGGGCCCCAAAGTTTTGTATTCCAAATGAATGATTGCAGGGTTCAATCTGCAAGAAAGCGGAAAAAATTAGACGATTACCCTTGTAAGTCTGCAGGACTGGTTGAATATGCATATTTTGCAAGGGCGATGGATAAAAGAATAGAAACCGAATGTATCGGATGTCCGCCGGACGAGCATCCGGAAGAATGGTTTTGTGCGTGGCGGTTTAGAATTAAAAATCAAAGTAATGGATAAATAATAAGGAAGGGTTTGTATTATGGGAGTTACATTTGACAAGATTCAGGAGCTGAAACAAAAAGAACGGGAAATTATGGGAATGGGCGGAGAAAAAGCCCTTGAAAAACGACGAGAAAATGGAAAACTGAATGCCAGGGAAAGACTTGATATCCTTTTTGACAAGGGAACCTTTAGAGAGTTGGACATGTTTGTCACTCAC
>JAHJLN010000137.1 GCA_018821715.1 Pseudomonadota bacterium
ATCAAAGCAAAAAATAACATTGAGACAATGATTGGGTATCTGACCTGCTTTTACTCAAATGTTGCTGTAATTTTTGTCGATGAAAGAATAGATGATTCTCTATTGAGTAGCCTTATCAAAACGTACAAACCAAATTTTATTTGGTTGCCTGCCCAAAATGAGGATAACAAGATATTTACATTAGGGTCATACAGTTTGCTTTTTAATGAAATCAGCGATAAAAGTGAACCCATCCACCATCAGATCAGCCTGCTGCTCTCAACGTCCGGATCAACCGGATCTTCCAAGTTGATCAAATTGTCAATTAAAAATATCGAAGAAAACGCCTTATCCATCGCGCGTTATCTTAATCTAAATAAAAAAGAACGGCCCATTACTTGTCTTCCAATGCATTACTCCTATGGGTTATCTGTTATTAACAGCCATTTGCTGGTAGGTGCAACCATCCTTTTAACAAAGGATTCAGTCATCAATAAAAATTTTTGGCAATTTTTCAAAGAGAACAGTGCAACTTCAATATCCGGAGTTCCGAGCACCTATGAATTATTAAAAACTTTTGGGTTTTTTAAGATGATATTACCTTCCTTGCGATATTTTACCCAGGCCGGCGGCAAATTAGATAGTTCGCTTGTTAAAGAGTTTTCAATAAAAGCACGGAAAAAAAAAATAGATTTTTACGTCATGTATGGCCAAACTGAAGCGACTGCCCGTATTGCTTTTTTGCCGCCACAATATAATTTAGAAAAATCCGAAAGTATAGGGATTCCAATTCCCAACGGTAAATTATGGTTGGAAGGAGAAGATAAAAATAAGATCGTTCGTCACAATGAAATAGGCGAAATTATTTATCAGGGCCCCAATGTAATGATGGGATATGCCCACAACCGGGCTGACCTTTCCTGTGGCGATGTTCATGGAGATATTCTGAGAACCAATGATTTGGGTTATTTTGATTCAGATCATTTTTTTTATATCACAGGCCGCGCCAATCGATATTTAAAGTTTTTAGGAAACCGGTTCAGCTTGGATGAAATTGAAAACAGTATGAAAAGCAATGGGTATAATTGTGTCTGTGGCGGGAAAGATAATTTATTGCTTGTTGCAGCGACAGAAACAAAAACCCTAATGGATGTTAAGCAGGAGGTTGTGACAAAATTTAAAATTCAGCCTTCCTTAATTAAACTCATTGAGGTTGAAAAATTTAGCACAACTTTTTCAAGGAAAATAAATTACAGGGAAATATTTAATAACTTTTTATAGTACCAGCGAAGATAAAATGAAAAGAATTAAAAATCAAAAAGAAACCGTTATAAGTCAATTTAATTTACAGGCTCAAAATTTTGATGACTGGTCTATCACTCAAAACAGAAATGAGCTTCAATCGTTTTTTGATTTTAGCAAATTAGATAAAAATGATGACCTGCTTGAATTAGCATGTGGAACAGGATCCTTTTCTCTGCTGGCAGCTGAAAAACTTCGTTCTGTTACCGGAGTTGATATTACACAAAAAATGATATCCTTTGGACAACAAAAAGCAGATGCAATGGGATTAACAAATATCAAGTTTATTTGTCATGATGCTGAGATACTTCCATTCAGTGACGATACCTATAGTGCTACGGTATGCAAATCAGCACTTCATCACATGGAGGAGTTTGAAAAGGTGATCGCCGAAATGATTCGATGCACCAAGCCGGGTGGTAAAATAAGCGTCCAGGATATTACTGCATATGAAGATGAATATGTGAATGCATATTTTGAAAAATTAGAAAAAAAAATAGATGCCAGTCATTATATTACACTGACAAAAAGTCAAATTTTTAACTGTTTTAATAAAGTTAAAATACAGGGACTGTTCGAGCGGTTTAATGATTTAAATTTACATGATTATATCGGTCATGCCATTCAAGATAAAAAAAATGGGCGTGAACTTGCAGCTCATATTGAGTTGGGATTGTCTGATAAGCGCATCTCTGAGTATTTGATACGAAAAAACAAAAATCTCTATTTTAGAAGAAAAGTTTTTATTATATCGGGAATCGTTAACAAATAAAGGAGATGGAGATGGAAAAAGATCTGGAGATAGTGAAACAAAAAATTGAAACATTCATGAATGAAACCTTTCTGGTTAAATTGGATGAAAATATAAATATTGAAACCGACCTGTTTGTTACAGGGATTATAAATTCATACGGGTACATGCAAATCATTAATTATCTACAGGATGAGTTTGAAATAGAGATGACCAATGATGAATTATTTTCCAATGTACTCAGCACTTTTTCAAGCATGATAACGTTTGTGGAAGAAAAGAAAAAAGGCAAGCAAAGGGCTTAAGGTTACGTTAACAACAAAGCAGGAGGTTGTGATGAATATGGAAGACAATAAGGATACTGCAGCATACAAAGTTGTTCTAAATCATGAGGCAGCGTATTCAATATGGCCCTTGAACCGAGAAACCCCTCTGGGGTGGACGGATGAAGGAAAGAATGGGACCAAAAAGGAATGCCTTGAACATATTAATCTGGTGTGGACAGATATGCGGCCTTTAAGTCTGCGAAATAAAACAGGCAACAGCACTTAAGAATTCATAATCTTATCCTGTATGGTCAAACACCTTTTGGACGAGAAAAAATTGAATTATCAACACCTTCTTATTAAATAAAATACACTCAACCGATATGACAAAAAAAACCAACAATGTAGCTATTATCGGCGCAAGCGGACGATTTCCAAAATCAAAAAATTTGAGACGATTTTGGGAAAATATCGTAAAAGAACGGAATCTGATTTCAGAGGTACCGCAGGATCGATGGGACTGGAAACAGCACTACAGCAGTCAAAAAAATAAAATAAATAAAACTTTGAGCAAATGGGGCGGCTTTCTCGAAGATGTTGCTTTTTTTGATGCCCCTTTCTTTAAAATATCCAGACGTGAAGCCAATTTAATGGATCCCCAGCAGAGGATAGTTCTGGAATTGGTCTGGGAAGCCTTGGAGGATGCAGGATACAGAGCATCAGAAATGATCGGGTCTAAAACCGGTGTGTTTATTGGAGCATGCCATCATGATTACAGTGAATTGATGGATCAAACTTTAGAAGAAATTAATGCTTATATCACCACTGGAACCTGTTATTCAATCCTTTCAAACAGAGTTTCGTTCTTTTACGGGTTCCGCGGTCCAAGCATATCCGTTAATACGGCTTGTTCCAGTTCTTTGGTTAGCGTACACCAGGCCGTTCAATCTTTGTTAACCAACGAGTCCGACCTGGCCGTTGCAGGTGGTGTGCAGATATGCCTTACGCCAAAGTTGTTTATTGCATCAAGCCGGGCAGGAATGCTGGCAAAAGATGGAAGATGTAAAACGTTTTCCCAGGAAGCAGATGGATATGTCAGAGGTGAGGGGGCAGGTATAATTTTATTAAAGCCATTGGAAAAAGCCATTGAAGATAAGGATAATATTTATGCCGTATTAAGAGGGAGTGCCATAAATCATGGCGGGAAGGTTAATTCCATCACTGTTCCCAACCCAAATGCACAGGCTGAGGTCATAAAAGCAGCCTTTCAAAACGCAAAAATCAAACCAGATCATATCTCCTATATCGAAGCCCACGGAACCGGTACTGCACTGGGTGACCCCATTGAAATATTTGGTCTTCAAAAAGCGTTTGCACTATTGAATAAAAACAAACCAGGTGCCAAAAAAAAATATTGCGGATTGGGGTCTGTGAAAACCAATATGGGCCACCTGGAAGGGGCTGCAGGAATTGCAGGGTTAATAAAAGTGTTGCTGTCCATAAAGCATAAAAAATTACCGGCAACTTTAAATCTGGAAAAAGCAAATAGATTAATCAAATTAAAGGACTCACCATTCTATTTTGTAAGAAAGACAAAAGAATGGCACCCCTTAAAGGAAAAAAACGGCAAACAAATACCCAGGATAGCCGGCGTAAGTTCCTTTGGATTTGGGGGCGCTAATGCTCACATTGTATTAGGAGAGTATGAAAAAAAACAAAAGGCGCAGGTTCTAAAAAATCAAGGCCCCCAAATTGTCCTTTTATCTGCAAGAGATGAGAAAAGACTAAAAGAGTATATAAAGGCTTATATTGAATTTATAGACTTTCATTGGGAATCAGATACAAAAGATAAGCAGTTAGATATCGCTGACATCGCTTATACTCTGCAATTTGGCCGGGAACCCATGGAGGAACGGTTGGCATTGATTGTAGAAAATATAAATCAATTAAAGCAGTCGCTCATCGACACACTTGAGCAAAAAAACCCCAAGAAAAAAAAGCACCACAGGTATCAGGGGAATATAAACTCAGAGAATGCCGTAAAAATGAAAAATGAAAAA